>JAQXGN010000065.1 GCA_029006735.1 Caryophanales bacterium | reverse complement strand
TGATTTCGAAGAAAGAGTAGAATTAGTATCAGATAAGAAACCTAGTATTGAAGTGGTAAGAATGGCAGTTAATTCTAAACTAGGAAAATTCACAAAGAGAGATATATTAGAACTTGTGCCTTCATTATCATCAACTAGTATCGAAAGAAGTTTAAAAGAATTATGTGACTCAGGTGAAATAAGAAAAGAAGGTGTTGGGAAATCAACATATTATATTAGATTAAAATAATATTATTGACTTGACTTTGCATTAAATCTAATTTTCCTCAATTGACAGACTAAATTCATTTTCTTTCTTAATAACTGAATTTACTTTGTCACTTGAGATCTTTAAATGTTGTCAATCTTTTATGACCATAAGTATAGATATTTCCTAATCTTATGATAAAATAAAAGTAATAACATAAAATGTAACTCATATAAGGAGGCGCTATATTAATGAAAAAAATTATCAATTTATTTTCTGTTTTACTATTAACTACAATCTCTTGTATGTTAACTAGTTACGGTTTGCTAAATGATTTATTAGGCGGCAATGGTTCAAATAATAACGAAGAAAACTTCGACAGCGAATTAGAATCATCAACAGGTAAGTGGCTATTACAAGATGATGCAGATACTTATTTTACATTTGACGGTTCTAAAAATGTTATGACTTATAGCTATGTTGAAGATGGTATTAGCAAATATTTTGGCACTTATAGAGTTGTTTCTAGAGGAACTAGTAAAGATGTCATTACACCTTTAACTTTTGTTTTTACAAGAAGTGATAAAGATAAAGAAGATTGGATTGGATGTTATGTTGAAGATTTTGATAGTGATTTTACTCAGTTTACAATTATGAGCGAAGAAGAAGATCTTGGAATTATTGATGGTTCTATTCATACTTATATCTATCGAATTAGTGAATTGCCTTATAAGATGGGGAGTTATATTTTAGAAGGTAATGAATACAAAGCTGAATCTGATAATTATAAATACTCTAATCAATTCTGCATTCCAAGTGGTACTTATACATTAGAAACTGGAGAAAAATTTATTTTCTTATATACTAAACCTGTAACTAATGAATTGTTTCAATATATAAATGGTGAAACAACTATTGAAGGAACTATTACAATAGCAGAAGATAAAAAGACGATTTATCTTTATATTGAAAATGATCCTTATAATAAAGTTACTGATGCTGATAAAGAACGTTACGATACGACATTTGGTATTTATTATCCACCTGATTTCTATCTTAGAGGCGATTTTAGCAATCCAAATAAAATTGTGATTAATGATTTGTATCATCACATTGAAAGTCCAAGTGAAATTGAAGATTCAACTTGGGTGTTTGGAACATATAATAAAAACTAATTGATTTGTAAATAATAATAATGCACTAGGCAAACCGTATAAAAGTCATCCCGAGGGTGGCTTTTTCTTTTGCTTTATATGGTACGAAGAGATACGATATTGTATTAAATGTTATGTTGCTAGACAATTAGATAGTATAAGGGGAACCAATTAGGTCCCCTTTTTTAAATTTTAAATAATAGTCACCTACTTAAATAACTATTGGAGTAGAATAGTACTTTTTAAAAACTTTTGGAACTCTTTTTTCATATTCTCTTATTTATAAATCATTTAACATGACATAGTCAATTTGTGAAAATAAATATTATATCATTGTTTACTTCCCTACTTATCTAGGGCCATAAATTATAATAGTTGCAAATTGTTTTGTTGCTTAAATGGTTATACTCTCAACAATTCATTTAATATACGTATTCATTGATAAAAGCAATACAAATTTTACCAATTAAGGGAAAATATGTTTTGCCGATATTGGTTAATCCTTTTTATTTGTCTTTCATTCGATAAGAAGGCCCAATTATTTGAAATACTTTTGAATGAAGAAGTATTCTATCAAGCAT
The DNA here is from genome assembly GCA_029006735.1 of Caryophanales bacterium. Lineage (GTDB taxonomy): Bacteria > Bacillota_I > Bacilli_A > RFN20 > CAG-449 > UBA3210. The sequence goes on along the minus strand of JAQXGN010000065.1, from coordinate 6,257 downwards.
TGCATTTATTATAATTGAATCTTTAAACACTTCACCCCAATAAATAAAACTCTAATTAGTTTTAAATATTGTTGGGGTTTTTCATATCTCATCGATATAAGTTGAAATAATGAATTAGAATATTCTGCTTCTATTGGAAGAAAACCCACCTCATCTATGATAAGAGCATTATAATCGTATGCCTATTACACTCGTACATGCAAACACATTTTACCTTTGGTTTATATTGTTTCGAATATTCGAAACATGTTTAGTAACACTACCTTTCGTTTCAAAACAAAATAAAAAAAGCAATAAAGTGAATCATTATTATATTACCATAGTAACTAAAAGATTTAAAAAAGTTTGAAAAAGAATCATAATTCTTGAATTTATGTTTTTGTAGATAAATTAAGTAAAAATTGCTGAAACTATATTTTTTATTAAAAATATAATTATAATGATTATAAGAGGTAAAATTATGGTAAATTTATTAATTTCATTTTCAAACTTCGATTCAACTTGGAGTGTATTAACACAATTTTTTATTCTAATAGTTGCTGTTTTTTTAGGAAATATTATTAGAGCGAAAGTTCCTTTTATTAGAAAAGCTTTGATACCTTCTTCTTTAATTGGTGGTTTCATTATTTTAATGCTTAAATTTATTCCATCTTTTAAATCATTTGTTGAAGGAAGTGACGTAATGAGTCTTGTTACATATCATTGTATTGGATTATCATTTGCAGCAATGGCGTTAAAGAATGTTAAAAAAGGTAATGCAACCAAAACTGGTGTTTTAAATAATGGATTTTTACAAGGTGGAGTCTATATTGGGCAAGCTGCTTTAGGTTTAGGTTTATGTTTGCTTCTTTATGTATTCACTAAAAATTCATCAAATCCAATTCAACCAGAAATTGGAGCAATTCTCTCATTAGGCTTTGCCCAAGGTCCAGGTAATGCGATGATTTATTCATCAAACTATTTAGGAACAAGTTCTTTTGGTTTAGTAATCGCAACAATTGGTTTTATTGTAGCAAGTGTTGTTGGCATTACATATATGAATATTTTAAAAAGAAAAGGAAAATTAGTAATTCGTGAATTACCAAAAGGTGATTTAAGAAAAGTTAGTGATTATGAAGGAGAAAACGAAATTCCTCCAACTGAATCGGTAGATAAATTAACTATTCAAATTGCTCTATTATTAATCTCTTACGCATTAGCTTATGGAGTAATGTATGGGCTTAATATTTTATTCACAAAATTATCTTCTATAATAGGTATCGATATAAACTTCTCATTTGGATTTAACTTCCTTTGGGGAGCATTATGTGCATATGCAGTCAAAATTACATTAAATTTTTTAAAGAAAATCAATGTTGTAAAAAGAGAATACACAAATAACTATATAATTGATCGTATGAGTGGTTTATTCTTTGACTTAATGGTATGTGCAGGCGTTGCTTCTATCAAATTTGAAGAGGTAAAAGGGTTAGTTCTTCCTATTGTGGTATTATGTATTGCAGGAACAATATTCACATTCTTCTATATTAGAGCAGTATGTAAAGAATGTTTCAAGGGTTATGAGAATGAAGCATTTTTAGCAAACTTTGGTACATTAACTGGTCAATTGGGAAATGGTATGATTCTATTAAGAGAAGTCGACCCAACTTATGTTACTCCAGCAAGTTCTAATTTAATTTTATTGCAATTGCCTTTGTTATTTGTATTACTCCCAGAATTATTATTACTTGATTATAATGGATCATCTGTTATCGCCACTTTAATTACCTTTATTATTTGGACAGTAGTATTCATTATATACACTATTATTCTATTTAGAAGAAGGATCTTTAAATCATTTTATAAAGATAAACCTCAAGAAATTTGGACTGAAAAATAAAAAAGAAAATGCTGATAGAATAACTCAAATGTTACTCATCAGTTTTTTTATTTTGATTTCCTATTAATTGTGCATTTACTACTATTAGATAAAGGTCTGACTAATCGTTTATTAATCTTTTATTGAAAAGTTAATATTAATACTATATTGCAAAAACATAATAATATATAATATAAACTACAAGAGGTAAAAAAATGCATACTAGAATTGGAATAAACTCAATTAATGGTGATATTATCTATATTTCATTAACTAAAATTGATAAAAGTTTTCAAGCAATATCTCATTCTCACCCAAATGGAGAGATCTTATATATAATTGAAGGAAAAGGATGTATTCAAACTACATCTCATAATATCCCTTTATCTAGTGGTAATATTGTTTTAATTAATTCTAATGCTACACATATGGAAGTATCTTCAGAATCATTAAAATTTTACGCGATTGGGTTAAATAAGACTAGTTTCTTTTTAAAAAATAACTTATCAAAACGAGTAATTAAATTTGATTTATCTTATGAAGAAATAAGCTTTGTAAAAAATCTTTTTTCAAATATATATCAAGAGGCAATTGAAAAAAAGAGTGAATATCTTGAATTGATTTCTTATTTAGTTAAATCACTATTTATCTTTATTAATCGCAAAAATTGTCGTATTTATGATTCTATCACTAGTTCAAACTCTGATTTAGTAACAAATATCAAGAATTTTGTTGATTTAAACTACGCTAATCCGATTGATTTAAAAGAAATTGCGAAAAGATTTTCTCTATCTACATCATCAATTTGTCATAAATTCAAAGAAGAAACTAATGTTTCTATTATTGAATATAAAATCCAAAAACAATTAGAAGAAGCAAATAACTTGCTTCGAGTTAGTGATATGACAGTATTAGAGATTGCCCTTCAAGTAGGATTTAATAATACTTCTTATTTTAATAAACAATATAAACATTATTATGGTATTACCCCACTTAAAAATCGCAAATTAATGCAAAAGAAATAATTTAAATTAAAAAATGTTACCTTTATTACAAAGATAACATTTTTTTATAAACGTTTATTCTATTTCATTAATTCTTTTGCTAATTCATCAATTTGTGCAATTGAATCATCATCTAAGGATGAATTAATTCTAACATTTTTATCTAAGTACGTAATGTTTTTTGAATTAACAAATAATTCTTTCATTGCCTTAGTTGCAGAAGGAGCCCATGAACCATTCTCCATAAAAGCAATTGTTCTTTTTTGATAATCTCTTTCAAGTAAATGATGAATAAATTCTTTCATTTTTGGGAAAACACTCGCATTATATGTTGTTGAAGCAAGTACATGTTTTCCATACCTAAATGCATCTTCAACACATTCATAAATATCTTCTCTTGCTAAATCATTCAAAGCAACTTTAGGACATCCGTATTCTAAAAGTTTTTCCTTTAATAATTCTGCTGCTTTTCTTGTATTGCCATAAACAGAAGTATAAGAAATAACAACTCCTTCAGATTCAACGCCATAACTTGACCAAATATCATAAATATTTAGGTAATAATCTAAATTATCATTTAATATCGGTCCATGTAATGAACAAATAGTATTAATTTCTAATCCTGCAATTTTCTTTAGAACTGCTTGAACTTGCATACCATATTTTCCAACAATACCAAAATAATATCTTCTAGCTTCGCAAGCCCAACCTTCAGGATCTATTACATCATTCGCACCAAATTTACCAAATGCATCCGCAGAAAATAAAACTTTTTCTGTTCTATCATAAGTCATAATTACTTCAGGCCAATGGACCATAGGTGCAGTAACAAATTCTAATTGATGATTACCAAGATCCAAAGTACTACCATTTGTTACAATGATTCGACGTTCTTTATAATCATTTTTATAAAAATTTAACATCATTTTAAATGCTTGAGCACTTGAAACAATAATTGTATTTGGATATCTTTCCATAAATTTAGCGATACTTGAAGAATGATCAGGTTCCATATGTTGGACAATAAAATATGTTGGTGAATTTCCATTACATACTCGCTCAATATTATTAAGCCATTCATCTGCAAAATCTTTTTCCACTGAATCCATAACAGTTATTTTTGCATCTAAAATAACGTATGAATTATAAGCCATACCTAAAGGGACGTCAAATTGACCTTCAAATAAATCTATTTTATGGTCATTAACGCCTACATAAACAATATCTTTACTAATTCTCATGCTATTATTCCTTAGTAAATTGCTCTTTGTCTACTCCACAAAGAGGACAAACAAAATCTTCTGGTAAATCTTCGAATTTTGTTCCAGGTGCAATTCCGTATTCTTCAGCACCTACTTCTTCATCATATTCCCATCCACATACTTGACAAATATATTTCATAATCTCACCCCCCTTTTTATTTAGATTTCCATAATCCATGAAGATTACAATATGCATAAGCTGCAACTACTTCATCATTGTCAACTAAAGCAAATATTGCTTTTGGTTCATCAGAAGGTGTTAAATTTACTCTTTGAACACCTTTTTTTGTATGTAAAACAATCCATTCAATAAAATGTGGTTCTGTCATTGGATGAATAACACTTCCAACAGTAACAAAAACTAAATTACCTTTGATTTCAACACAAGGTACATGCTTTTCAACTGCCGCATCAACTGAACCAGCTTCAAGAAGATGCATTTTTTCTCCACAACATACCACAGGTACTTTTCTATCTTTAATTTTTTCGATTATTTGTCCACAATGTAGGCAACGATAAAATTCTAATTCCATAATAATTTCCTTTCTTATAATTAAAGAATATATAATATTCTATTAACATTATTATATTTTATCATATTAGTAAAATAAAAGAAGTAATTAAAAAAATTAAATTACTCTAAAATTTCTAATTTACTTCTTTATTAAGAATATTAATAATTATAGGTTTGCACCATGGTCACAAACAATGACTTGACCTGTAATAGGCATAGAATCATCACTTGCTAAGAAAAGACATACTTTTGCAACTTCTTCTGGCATACATGGGCGAATAGTTAAATCAGCATGTTTTCTCATTTGTGTAATCATATCAATATCTAATGTACTAGGATCAGTAGTCATTGTCATTGGAGTAATAATAGATCCTGGACAAACTGAATTACAACGAATACCTTTTCCTGCGAATCTTAATGCTGTATGTTTTGTAAGACCGACAACTGCAGCTTTAGAAGCAACATATGCTGCACCTCCACATCCACATTCACCAGCAACAGAATCTAAATTAATAATTGATCCTTTACCTTTTTCAAGCATTACTTTTGTTACTTCTCTAGTACAGAACATTGTACCTTTTGTATTAATAGAGAAATCTCTATCAACATCTTCAACTAAGAATCTATCAATTGGTTTTAATCCAACTTCTAAGACACCAGCATTATTCATTAATACATCAACTGTGCCATATACTTCGACTGTCTTTTTGACTAAATTAATTACATCTTCTTCTTTTGATACATCAGTACGAATTGCTAATACTTCTCCACCTAATTCACGAATTTTATTAGCTTCTTCATCTAATAATTCTTGTCTTCTAGCAGTAATAACTACTTTTGCACCTTCACTTGCAAATAGTTCAGCTGTTTTTGCTCCAACACCTGAATTAGCTCCAGTAATAATACATACTTTTCCTTCTAATCTTTTCATATTTTTCCTCCTTTTAAACTTCTATGAAAAATCACTTCTATATTATTCCATATTTTTTTATCGATTAAAATATATTGATTAAAAATTTTTAATTTTTTTTAAAAGATAATTTCTCAATTCAAACGCAACACCAATAGCACCATCAACTAAGAATAAGATAACTTCCTAAATAGGTAATTTAATGCCTATCATCTATATTATCTTATCGGGTAGGATAGGAAATAATTAAATTTGTTAATTATTTCCATCTCCTCCCACACCACCACATCGTGCCGTTCGGCAATGGGCGGTTTGACTTTACACATTTATTTCTTTGACTTGTTATCTTTATCTTAAAGTTTACACTTTATTGTGTGTTCTTATCATATACGTTTCAAATACTTACACCCATCATCTATTTTATAAAGAGACTTATCTTATAAATATGCTTAGTCATTCAGTCCTTCGATATTGCTATCTACTATGACTTCTGCTGACTTCTTGTAGTTCGTTGTTACTAGTTTTCACTCTACAAGACCTCACGGGATAAGTTATATATCTTTCATCGTTTACTCACCTAATTTACTATATTGAAGTTACGGTTACCTTTAGGACTTTGTTGTGTGTTGCCAACTTGTCCGTTCAATATGCCTTTTATTAGGTTCTTGTTCATTGAGCCACGATTTCGCTATTGCTTCTTTTCACGCTC
>JAQXGN010000064.1 GCA_029006735.1 Caryophanales bacterium | reverse complement strand
GATGAATCAACAGATTGACTTAATGACTTTGTATCGTAATTCAAAGTCATAGTTTCACTATAATTACTCAATACATATTTTACAGCATTATATGCATTAAGCTTCTTTACATTTTGAGTGGAACCATTCGGAATTGTTATGCTTATGTTTTCAGCACTATTCATAATAGCATTTTTTAATTGAGAAACAGTTAAGTTTTCATTCATTGATAACAAAAGTGCAGCAACCCCAGTAACATGCGGTGCAGCCATTGAAGTGCCACTCATCGAAAGATATGAATTAGTCGGAACAGTACTGTAAATATTATCTCCCGGAGCAAATATGTCAACAGAATTAGCACCACAATTAGATCCTTGTGGGTTTCCTCTTGTATCATATCCCCAATCGCTCACATTAGGTCTTGATAAATCACTTTTTATTGCACCAACGACAATCATATTATCAAGATTAAAACTTGCGGGGTAATTTGGTTTAATATCAATATTTGTATCTCCATTTCCTGCAATACATACAAATAAACCATTATAATCATTTATAGCATTTTTCAATATAGGACTGTTAGGAAAATTCCACCAACTCATATTTACTATTTTAATATTATTTTCTTCAGCATCTATTAATGCAGATTGCACATCACCAATATCACCATCGAATTTCAATGGGACTAAACTTATATTTCTAGCAACACCACTTATACCTAAATCGTTGCCAACAGCGCCGACGATTCCTGCAACATGAGAACCATGGTTTCCATAATCATTTGTATTACCATCTATGTAACTAAAACCACCAACTAAATTAGCGTTTAAATCAACGTGCGGAGTAATGCCAGTATCTAATATTCCTACACGAACTTCACGGGTTCCTATTACATAATCCCAAGCTTGCTCTATGTCAATTCCATTAGTACCATTTAATCCCCATTGTCTAAAATAGTTTGCATCATTTACTGCTACAAGACCATTCATTCCAATATAATTAGGGCTAGCACAAACAATTCCATCAATCTTTTCCAATTCTTTAATTATATTAACAATATTATCTTTTGTTTGTGTTTCCAAATGTAATTCAAGTGTTTGTCTAAAGTTTTCATCTTTAATATCCAAATTAAAATCCCAATTTTCTCTATATGTTAAATCTTCAATGTTAATAATATCTAAATTGCCAAAAAATGTTTTTTCAAAAACCTTATTAACATCACTTAAATTTTTATCAATCATGACTAAAACACTATCTAATGCGAAATCATATTCTTCATTTATTTCACAATAAATCTTTGGTTCATAATCTATATTTTCATATGCATAAACTTCTTTTGTTGCAAACGGAAATACAAATAATGAAATCATTAAAAATAATATAATCTTAACTTTATTTTTCATTATTTTCTCCTTATATTAATTATTAAATATTTGATGAAGCTTTATTAATTCATCTTTTTGGATTAATCCTTTTTCATACGCTTTATCAAGGGAAATAAATTCATCTGATTTCCATAACAAAATTCCTCTATTACCAAATGGATATTTAAATGTCAAACCTTCAATAATAACATCCTTTAATACCCCTGTATCTCCCTTATTTAATTCTTTTATAAGTATTACATAGTAATTGTTATAACATCCATAATACTCTTCAATTATTATTTCATCTAATCCAATTAAATCACTGCAATAATTTGAAATATATGATTTTTTAATAATTAATTCAATTTCAGTATTTAAACCACTCATAATTTCTTCACCATTTTTAAATATATTAACATTATCAAAAGTTTCAACTTCTTCATTACTTAATTCTAAAATGAAGCACCAAATTCCTATATCAGTTGTATCTCCATATTGTTTAGTTTCAACATATACATTTATTGTTTTATCTATAATTTCATAGGATTCAATTTCACTTCTATTTCCACCACTTTCTTCAAATATTTCAAAAACTAATAGGGATTTAGTTTTGAAAAAATCTTCATTATATTTTTCAGGAGTATTATTTTCCAATAATGTTACTAAATCAATTCGATTGTTTACAACTTTAAATTGATTATTCCCCTCACCAATTTCAACACTAGTTTTAATATATGTAGCATTTACATTATCACTACCAATTGGATTAGTGCATCCAACAACTCCAACGAGGCTAAAGATAATCACACCTAATATTAAAAATAATTTAATTGTTTTGTTTTTAAACATATGACCAAAACCTCCTTATTACATTGTATGAAATATAGACAAAAAACTCCCTATAGTATTACCTAAAGAGAGTAGTATCATTATTTATATTAAACCATTAGGTAATTTATAAAAACTATCAAAGGTGCATAATTTCACTTATATTTTGTCAAATATAAGCTATTATTTCAATAAAATTACTAAATTTAATTTATATAGCAAGCAAATCAGGTAAATTTAATATTTTTATTAGGTTCTTTAATTTAACATTACTAGTTTTTTTTGAAAGTGCAATAAATAAGAGTTATGTAGATACACATGGCAACAAGAGAACAATTTCATCAGGAACAATTGAATGATAATATTTCATTTTTAATTTTATAGTTTTGTTTTTCTTTTAAAAATTCTTTATGTTTTCGTTCGTTTTTTATTTTTAATTCTTCAAGTTCATCATTACTATACCATTCACCATCATAAGGGAATTTATGATCTTCCCAATCGAAATCTCTAAATCCATAAGGATTATCTGGATTATATAATAAATCTATAGTTAATTCCTTGCCTGTCTTAATTCTAGTTTTACCTATATATTTATAAATATTGAATCTTTGCGTTCCATCTTTTTTGAATGTTGGAATAACTTTAATAAGATTTTCCTCTTTTAATTCTTTTAATATTTTTTGTATTGTTCTATCACTTACTGCAAATGTAGTTGATAGATAATTTATTGATATTCTTTTTCCACTATTTTCGATAATATAATTCAACATTATTTCTTTTCTTTCTTGTGGTGTAGGTTTTCTTATAAGATATTTTTCTTGAGTATAATCATATTCATATGCTGGATTTTCAATCTCTATAAAGCCATACTTACCTTTATATCTAGTATCATCATACTCATATACAAATTCTTTAAATTTCTTCTTACCTATCACAATTACCTTCTATTTAGAAAAGGTGCTACATCTATTAAATGAAGCACCTTTATA
>JAQXGN010000063.1 GCA_029006735.1 Caryophanales bacterium | reverse complement strand
TTAATATTCATATATTTATATATGAATATTAAAAATCATATTTCACTATCATTATACAACATAAATCCACATAAAAAAAGCCGTAAGATTGTATTTTATATTCTTTCTTACAGCTTATAATTAATTTGTGCGTTTATTCTGGTGTTTTCTCGAGAAAACTTGAGGATTTTTTTGTTTTAATGATATAATATTTTTATAGGGAATGATCTATTATGAATAAAGAATTAAGAAATAAAAGAAAAGCATTAAATGATAAATATATGGATTTTTCTATTGAGGTCTTACGATATATACAATCATTCGATATTTCTAGAGAGGTATATAATTTTTATCGTGATCAAGTGATTGAAGATTTATTTGATGCTCAACAAGAAGGCAATGCACCAGTTACTATTTATAAACATGGATATCAAAATTATTTTCAAAAGAAATTGAAAAATGTACCTAAGAAAAATTTTCTAGAAGCAATGGGACAATTTATTTTTGTGTTTTTCTTAATGTTTTTTCTTCTTTCTATTGCGATTTATGTGATTAGATTTATTCCTAGTATGCAATCTGATTTATTTAAGTCAGAAGGTATCTATTTATTTGTTTCTGCAGATAATTTAGGATTTATGTCAATCTATGGATTTGCTGGAGTTTTAGTATCTACTTTTCTTATGAAAGGAGATAAAAGAAGAAAGTACATCCATTTAGCTATTGTCGCAGGGGCTGCTATTGTTACTATTGGAGGTTTATTTGCGATAAACTCAATTTATTCTGCTCCACTAAAAATTAATATGATTGTTTTATTTATTTGTTTTGGTTTATTTTCTTTATTTGGTTTTTTCTTAGAAAGAAAAGTTTCACAAAAAAGATGTAAAACATATCTAGAAGCCAAAAATAATGAAAAAGAATAAGCTAACTTTATTAAGTTAGAAGGTAATAAAAAAGAAATCGTTAAATTTTTAAAAAACTATTTGCATAACTTGAGATAATATAATAATATTATATACGGCACTAATTCGCCAATTGTAGTCCCGGTAAGACAACAAGCTTTAGGAGGAATTATTAATATGCAACGTCAAACAACTATTGCAAAAGCCCAAAATATCGAACGTAAATGGTACGTTGTTGATGCAACAAATCAACCTTTAGGTAGATTAGCATCATTTATCGCAAAACATTTAACAGGTAAAAATAAAGCAATTTATACACCTAATGTTGATTGTGGCGATTATATCATTGTCATCAATGCTGATAAAGTTTCATTATCAGGTGATGCAGACCACAAGAAAAATTACTACAATGTTAGCCAATATCTTGGTGGTTTGAGAACTCGTTCTTCAGGTGTTATGAGAAGAGAATACCCAGAAGAAATGGTTGAAAGAGCAGTTTGGGGTATGTTACCAAAAGGCCGTTTAGGAAGACAAATTTATAAAAAATTACATGTATATGCTGGTCCTGAACACTTAAATGAAGCACAAAACCCAGAACCACTCGAAATTAAGTACTAGGAGGAATTATTATGGCAAGCAAGAAAAAAGCTGAAAAAGTTCAATATTACGGAACAGGTCGTAGAAAATCCTCAGTAGCACGTGTTTATTTAACAAGTGGTACAGGTAAAATCACAGTTAATGGTAGAGATGTTAATGAATATATGCCATATGCTACATTAGTTATGGATTTAAAACAACCATTAGAATTAACTTCAACAGGTGACAAATTCGATGTAAATGCTACTGTTACAGGTGGAGGCTTTACAGGCCAAGCAGGTGCTATCCGTTTAGGTATCACAAGAGCATTATTAAATGTTTCTGCAGACTTCAGAAAGCCATTAAAAGTCGCTGGTATGGTTACTAGAGACCCACGTGCTAAAGAAAGAAAGAAGTACGGTTTAAAAGCTGCAAGAAGAGCACCACAATTCTCAAAACGTTAATCTATATATTACATTTACGAGAAATCAAAAGGCAATTCCATTTGGGATTGTCTTTTTTGATTGCACAAAATTGACTTTTATCTATAGATAATCTATTATTCTTTTAGGTGAAATTATGAACTTTAAAAGAGCAAATACCAAGAAAACATTACTCGAAGATTATTATGAGCACTTTGATGAAAATCATCGTTTAGAAACAAGACATGGCTATGTTGAATATGACACTACAATGAAATATATTCATCAAGTTTTAAACGACGATAAATCAAAGAAAATATTAGATGTAGGTGCAGCAACTGGTAAGTATTCTATTCCTTTATTTAATGAAGGATATGATGTAACTGCGATTGAACTTGTACAACATAATATTGATGTTTTTAAAATGAACAATAAAGAAATTCCTATTTATCAAGGAAATTCTATTGATTTATCAAGGTTTGATGATAATCAATTTGATGCTGTTTTGTTATTTGGCCCTATGTATCATTTACTAAAAAAAGAAGAAAAAATTAAATCGTTAATGGAAGCTAAAAGAGTAACTAAAAAAGGTGGGCATATTTTAGTTGCATATGTGATGAATGAATATGCAATTATTACATATGGGTTCTTTAAAGGTAATATTGTTGAGAGTAAGAATAATGATCAAGTAGATGAATCTTATCATGTGGTTAACAAGGATGATGATTTATATTCATATCTTAGAATTGAAGATATTGATGATTTAAATAGAGAAGTTGGATTAAAAAGAATTAAGATAATTTCTGCGGATGGTCCTTGTAATTATATGCGAGTTTTATTGAATAAAATGGATGATGAAACATATCAAGAGTTAATTAAATATCATATGGCGACATGTGAAAGAAGTGATTTAATTGGTGCAAGTTCACATACTGTAGATATTCTTTATAAAGAGTAATTATTTTTAAAGAAAAACCTCTTTTAAAATAGATGAAAAATAATTTTTAAAAAAGGTTAAAAATTTTATTATTTTTATTGATTTTCAAAATACGATAGTTTATTATAATAAAGCACGTGGGCCTTTAGCTCAGCTGGTTAGAGCACTCCCCTGATAAGGGAGAGGTCGATAGTTCAAGTCTATTAAGGCCCACCATTATGATATTATCAAGCATCAATAATTGATGCTTTTTTTGTACAAATTATTCTTAAATACTATATAATTAATATATAAAGGCTTAGCTCAGTAGGGAGAGCACTTCCTTCACACGGAAGAGGTCACGAGTTCGAACCTCGTAGTCTTTACCATTATGTATATAAGGCGATACTTTATTAGGTATTGCCTTTTTAGTTGTATGACGGGCATGTTATATATCTAGGGTGAAAGTCCCAAGAGGTGTGTATCCGTAAAAGATTTCCAGACTTGAACTGATGAACTACGAAAGATTATATAGTTTGGAAATATTCCAAGGCAAAAGGCTATCTAACTCATCATTAGACATATTCGGTTTAATTAATTCTAAAACTTTGGCAATGTATTT
>JAQXGN010000062.1 GCA_029006735.1 Caryophanales bacterium | reverse complement strand
TTAATATTCATATATTTATATATGAATATTAAAAATCATATTTCACTATCATTATACAACATAAATCCACATAAAAAAAGCCGTAAGATTGTATTTTATATTCTTTCTTACAGCTTATAATTAATTTGTGCGTTTATTCTGTACCCTTGATAAATAAAAGAAAAGAATTATATCTACATTTTAATTAATGCCTATATAATTCTTATTTTATTTATTTTCTTTTCTTTTTAAATAGTGAAGAAAATACACCTTTTGAAGATGATTTATTTTCTTCTAAATCATTAAATTTATTTAATAAATCCTTTTGTTCTTTTGTTAATTTAGTTGGAGTAACAACTTTTAAATGAACATATTGATCACCAAAAGTTGAACTTGAACGAACATCTTTTACCCCTTTATCTTTTAGTTTTAAAGTTGTTCCGTTTTGGCTTCCTTCTGGAATCTTTAAATCAACATTTCCATATACTGTAGGTATTTCTAAAGTACAACCTAATGCTGCATCGACCATTGATAATTCAAGTTCAATATGGATATCGTTACCATCTCGATTAAAGATTTTATCGCGATCCACTACTACTTCAATATATAAATCGCCATTAGGTCCTCCATTTATACCTCTTTCACCTTTATTAGCGACACGAATTTGTTGACCATTATTAATACCAGCTGGAATATTGACGTTAATTTTAGTTTTTACGCGATTGAAACCTTTCCCATTACATGCATTACAACGATTTCTAATTGTTTTACCTTTACCGCCACAAGTTGAACATGTTGTTTGAGTTTCGGTCATCATACCAAAGATTGTTTGCATTCTTTTTGTAATATAGCCAGTTCCTCCACAAGTTGAACATGTTGAAATATCACTAGGAGAAGCAGCTCCAGTACCATTACAAGAAGAACAAGTTTCATCTAATGCCAATGATAGTTCAATCTTTTTACCTTTAATTGCATCCATAAAGGAAATAGATACTTTCATAAAAGAGTCATTTCCTCTTTGTGGACCTGTACTTCCTCTTCTAGAACGAGTAGTTCCTCCACCAAAGAAAGAACCAAAAATATCACTTAAATCAACATCTTGGAATCCACCAAATCCACCAAATCCACCAGCTCCTTGTTGATTGCCATTTTGATCAAAAGCGGCATGACCATATTGGTCATATGCTGCTCTTTTTTGTGAATCCGAAAGAACATCATAAGCCTCTTGAACTTCTTTAAATTTCTCTTCTGCACCTGGTTCTTTATTCAAATCTGGGTGGTATTTTTTTGCTAATTTACGATATGAAGATTTAATTTCATCATCTGTCGCACCTTTAGATAAGCCTAAAACTTCATAATAATCTCTTTTTGATGCCATAAGTCATCCTCCTTATTAGACAAAATTATGGTGGAAAATTAATCCACCATAATCAAATGTTTATAAATTAGTTAGTTTTATCTGTGAAATCTGCATCGATGACATCATCATTATTTGATGAAGTTTCACTAGATGAATTATTTGCTTGAGCATTATTTGCTGCACTTTGATTTTGATATTGTTGAGCATATGCTGCTGCTTGTTCAAGTTGAGTCATTTTTTGTTTTAATGTTTCAATATCATTTTTATCAAGAGCTTCTTTTAATTCATCTCTTAATTTTTGTGTTTCTTCTTTTTGTCTTGCATCCATCTTATCGCCTTCAGATGCCATAGCTTCATCTATTTGAGAAATGAAAGATTCTGCTTTATTTTTAACTTCGATTTCTTCTTTTCTCTTTTCATCTGCTTCTTTATTAGCTTCAGCTTCTTTGACCATACGATCAATATCTTCTTTACTTAAGCCATTATTACCAGAAATAGTAATCATTTGTTCTTTATTTGTATCTAAATCTTTAGCTTTGACACTAACGATACCATTAACATCAATTGAGAAAGTAATCTCAATTCTTGGTTGACCTCTTCTTGCTGGTCTAATACCATCTAATCTAAAGTTACCTAATAATTTGTTATCTCTAGCCATTGGTCTTTCACCTTGGTAAACCATAATATCAACGGAAGGTTGATTATCTTCTGCAGTTGAGAAGATTTGGCTCTTTGTTGTTGGAATTGTAGTATTTCTAGCAATTAATGGAGTTAAAATTCCACCCATTGTTTCAATACCTAAAGTTAATGGAGTAACATCAAGTAATAAGACGTCTTTTTTATCACCACGGATAACACCGCCTTGAATAGCTGCACCAACTGAAACAGCTTCATCTGGGTTAACTGAGATATTAGGTGTTTTACCTGTTAAACGTTTAACAGTATCAAGAACTGCTGGCATACGTGTTGAACCGCCAATTAAAATAACTTCATCAAGTTGAGATGCTGATAATTTTGCATCAGATAATGCTCTAGTAACTGGATCTTCTGTTCTTCTTAATAAGTCTCTTGTTAATTCTTCAAATTTAGCTCTAGTTAAATCCATTTCAAAGTTAACTGGACCATTTGCAGTCATTGCGATGAAAGGAAGAGAAATAGTAACTTTTAATTGGCTTGATAAAGCAATTTTTGCTTTTTCTGCTTCTTCTTTTAATCTTGATAAGCCCATTTTATCATTTGATAAATCGACATTATGTTGTCTCTTAATTTCATCTTTAATATATGAAGCAAGACGGTTATCCCAGTCATCACCACCTAAACGGTTATCACCTGCTGTAGAAATAACTTCAAATGTACCATCAGCGATTTCAAGAATGGAAACATCAAATGTACCACCGCCTAAGTCATAAACAAGTACTTTTTGATCTTTATCCTTCTTATTATCTTCACCATAAGCTAATGCAGCAGCAGTAGGCTCATTAATAATACGAACTACATCAAGACCAGCGATTTGACCAGCGTCTTTAGTTGCTTGTCTTTGAGCATCATTGAAATATGCAGGGACTGTAATAACTGCTTTTTCAATTTTTTGACCTAAATTATCTTCTGCATATTTTTTCATATAAGCTAAGATTTTTGCAGAAATTTCTTGTGGAGTAAAATCTTTATTTAAACAATTAATATGTACTTTTTCATTTGTACCCATTTTTCTTTTAATTGAAGCAACTGTATCTGGGTTAGTTAAAAGTTGTCTTTTTGCTGCAAAACCAACAATCTCTTCACCATCTGGTTTAAATGAGACTACTGATGGAGTTGTATTTGGTCCTTCTGGATTAGGAATAACTTTCCATTTTCCATCTTCTTGCATATAACTAACAACTGAGTTTGTAGTACCTAAATCGATACCGATAATAATTTCTTTTGCCATAATTTTTTAATCTCCTTTTATTAATTTAATTTTTCTTTTTCTAATTCATCCTCATTAGTAGATTCTTCTACTTTTGGTTGAGGTTTTTTACTAACAACGACCATTGCAGGTCTTACAAGACGATCTTTTAAGTAGTATCCTTTATTTGCTACTTTAACGACAATATCGTCTTCTTCACCATCGACTATATCAACTGCTTGCATATATTCGTGATTGAATTTTGCTCCTATTTCTGGAAGGACTTCCTTAACCCCTTCATTTTCAAGTGAAGCAACCATTTGATTGTAAATCATTTCAAATCCACGACAATACGCTGCAAGAGTTGGATCTTCTGGTTTAAATTTGAAACACATATAGAAGTTATCAAATACTGGAAGTAATGCTTCTAAGAATCCTTGTCCACGATATTTAACCATTTGTTGATGATCTTTTTCCATTACTTTACGAAGGTTATCCATATCGGCATAAGCTTCATAATATTTGTTTTTCCAATGTTCTACTTCACAAGCTAATTTAGCATTTACATTTTCTAATTCAATGATTTGTTCATGAAGTTTATGTTCTTTTTTCATCTCTTTCTTCGATTTTTTAACATTTTCATCTTCATCAATCAAATCTTCTTTTTCTTTATTTTCATCTAAATTAATTTGTTCTTTGTCCATCTTCATCTTCCTTTCTTTCGTTATAGATTTCATCGAATTTTTCGATGATATATTCAAGGGCAGATAATGCTTTATCATAATCCATTCTAGTTGGACCAACTAAAGCAATCTTTCCAAGTTGATGTCCATTGATATTTATATCCGTTGTAACAACAGAAACATCTTTTAATTTTTCATCATCGTTAGAACCAATATATACATCAAATCGATCATTTAATGGTTCATTTTCTTTTTCATTAATAATCTTAGCCATATTAGATGGATTTTCAATGTATTCAAGCATCTTTCTTAGTTTACTAGTATCTTGATTAAATTCCGGTTGATTAAGTAAATTTGATTGACCAAACATTGAAACTCTTCCTTCAGTAAATCTTAATAATGCTTCTGCGAGAACTCGATACACTGTATCATTATTCTTGATATAATCATTTAAGATTGGGCGAAGCAATTCCATTTTTTCCACTAAATGAGAAATTGGTGTACCATTTAATCGATCATTTAATAATTGAACGCAATCTTTTAAATCATCAATTTTAACATTATCGCCTAAGACAAATGTTTTATTTTCTACATACCCTTTATCAGTAACAAATACTGCGGTTGCAGCTTTATTTGATAATGGAATAATTTGAATTGATACAAGATGTTCTTGTTCAGCATCTGGACCTAACACAATAGAAGCTAAGTTTGTCATATGTGATAAGATCTCACATGATTCTTTAATTACATCGTCAATACTTTTTTCTCTTTGAGTAAAGATATTAGATATTTGATACTTGATATCATTAGAAACATTTTTTTCTCTAAGATTAGCAATATAATACTTATATCCTTTACTAGAAGGAACTCTACCACTAGATGTATGTGTCTTTTCGATGAATCCTTGTTTTTCAAGTTCCATCATTTCATTTCTAATAGTTGCACTACTATATGGAAGATTAAATTCTTCAATTAGTGTATTGCTACCAACAGGTTGAGCTGTCTTAATGAAGTATTCAACAATATATTTTAAGATAAGTTGTCTTCTAGATAATCCCATATATTCGCCTCCTTTTGGCACTCCTTTTTATCTAGTGCTAATTATATTATATTCATTATTTTAGCAAAATCAACAAAAGAGTGCTAAATTTTTAAAAATATTTTAATTTTTCTCCTTTTATTATATTAATATAATAACTTTTTTAGCACTTTTTTATAAATACTGCCAAAAAAGAAAAAAGATGAGTAATTCTCATCTATTTAAAACAATATTTTTTCTAAAATATAATCTAAAATGAATAAGTATTCATCTTTTACTTTAATACGATTATCTATTCTTTCTAATAATCCGCTATTTATACATTTTTCAATTTTATCATGATACTTTATATCATAATGAGATATACCTTCTATTAGTCTTAAGCCTAACATAATCTCATAGAAACTAATATCATCTTTAGTAAGTATTTCTTCCTTATATCTATATAATCCTTTTATATATTTATTTAATGATTTCGTGTTCTCATAACGAATATTATTTATATATCCTGATGCCCCACAGCCTATACCATAATATTCTTGGTTTCGCCAATAAATTAAATTATGCTTTGATGAATAACCATCCTTAGAAAAATTACTTACTTCATAACGGTTAAAACCATTTTGCATTAAATATGAAACAATATAATCATACATATTTCTAGTTACATCTGCATCTTGTTCAACAATGTTTTTATTTTTAAAGAAGGTATGATCATTAACACTTAATGCATATGTAGAAATATGAGTAACATCTAATGATACAAATTTAGATAAATCTTCTTTTAATTCTTCAAATGTTTGACTTGGTAAAGCATAAATTAAATCCACATTAATATCATCAATTCCCACTTGATGTAATAAAGAAATCACATTTTTCACTTTTTCTTCATTATGATGACGAGAAATAATCTTTAATAGACGTGGAGAAAAAGTTTGTACACCAATAGAAATACGGTTGACACCGTATTTTTTTAATAAAATAATCTTCTCTAATGTCAAATTTTCTACATTTGCTTCAAATGTATATGATATTCCTTCTTTATAATATATAGAAATAATTTTAAGTAGTTTTTCTAATTCTAATTCATTTAAACTTGTTGGAGTTCCTCCTCCAACATAAATAGAAGATATATTAGAAATAGATGAATTATTTAATTCATTTTCTAAAGCGATTAAATATTCATTAACTTTTTTTGTATCATAAAAGAATTTGGTGAAATCACAATATGCACAAATGTGTTCACAAAAAGGTATATGAATATATAATCCTTTATTATTCATCGTCCTCTAGATCTTTCAATGGATTTTCTTCATCTAAAGTCATTATTTTACTTTGAACATTTTCTTCAGCAATTGTTTGATCATCTTTTACTTCATCAACATTTTTTAATGAAGGAACATATTTTTTTAATAAAAAGACAATTAAAGCAATTACGCCTGCTAATGCAGCAATAATTAAACCATAAGCATATGGTGGAACATCAACTAAAAATACCATATTCATCCTCCTAATTCTTGATTGTTGGCGTATAAACAAACTTATTACGAATATTTTCTTTTTTGTAAAATCCAAGATAGACTAAATTATCCATACTAGTTCTTGCTGTTTCATAAGCACAATTTAATTCTTTCTTATATTGGCTAATCGTATAATATTTCCCTAATGTACAATGACGAGCATAGAAATGTGCTTGTCCCTTTTTTAGCGTTGGATATAATTCGATTAAATGTTGAGCGACTAATTCAACATCATTTTCATCTAAACCAACTGGCAGTGTTGGTAAAGATACTTTTCTTTCAATTGAGAAATGAGTTTTTTCTATATTTGAAGAAAGAACTTGTTCACTTCGAATCTCTTTTTGTTCAACTAATTCTTTCGAAGTAGGAACAACTTCATCATCAAGTTTCATTTGTTCTTCATAAACTTTATTAGAATCAATAGATGATAATTTTTCATCCATATCATTAATTAAATCTTCAATTAAAGGAACTAAATATGATATTAAATATGTATAATCATTCTTCATTTCTGCTTCATACATATATTTTTTTATTTGTGATGCGCGAGATGAAGATAATAATTCTTCAAGTGGAATTAATGAAGCAATATCTTCATTATCTGAATGAGCAAGAACATATTTCATCATTAAAATTGACATTTCCTCATTATAATAATCAAATGGTTTTATATAATTAATCGTAAAATAAGTAATAACTGCTTTAACTATTCCAAATAATAAGGAATTATTATTAAATTCAAATAGCGAATCCATCATATCAATAATTCTATCACATGGACTAGCATCATAATGTTTACCAATAAAAACATGGTCTGCTCGATTAATTAATTCATTTTTACGATAGTAATTTTCTAATGAAGTAATATCAAAATCAATGCCACGTAATTTCGTATACATCATCATAAATAAAGAAATATTATATTGTCCTAAATAACGAGTTTTAAAATATTTTAATGTTTTATAATAGTGGTCGATCAATAAATACTCAATTGGAATATTCGTTAATCTTTCATTCACAATATCTTCTAATGTTTCATCTTGTATATCAATATCATAATTAGAAGCGATAATACTTAAAATGGATTTATATTGATTCTTTTCAAAATCTAGTATTCCTTGATTAGAATGAAAGGATTCTTTCGTATATTTAATTAATAATTTAGATAATCTTTTTTCAATTGAAACAATTTTACTTGTTAATTTAGGTGGTAAGACAACACAAAAAGGAACTCTTTCCACACTTCGTAAAGAAGTTTGTTTTGTGTAATATGAACGATATAAATTCACTTTTTCCCAAATTGAATCAATTGATGACATATTGAGAGCTTTCTTTACATCATCTTTTGTTGCATAGAATTCATCTGTAAATCTAACACCATGATCTTTTTCCATATTTTTCCACCTAGTTATGATTTTAGCAATTTAAAAGCCATCTTTCAAGATGGCTACTAAATAAATACTATTTTTTTACTAACAAAAGGTGACAAAATCTATTCATTATCATCATCAACCGACAAAATCGCCATGAAAGCGTCTTGAGGAACATCAACTGTACCAATAGATTTCATTCTCTTTTTGCCTTCTTTTTGTTTTTCTAATAATTTTTTCTTACGTGAAATATCGCCACCATAACATTTTGCTAAAACATCTTTTCTAACTGCTTTAATATCACTTCTTGCGATAATTTTTCCTCCAATAGCAGCTTGAACTGGTACTTCAAATTGTTGTCTTGGAATTACTTCCTTTAATTTTCTAACAATTAAATTACCCCGATTATAAGCAAAATCTTTATAAACAATACTACATAGAGCATCGATTGGATCTCCATTAAGTAAAATATCCATTTTACATAATTTGCTTGCTTGATAACCAATTAATTGATAATCAAATGATGCATAACCACGAGAATAAGATTTCATCTTGTCAAAGAAATTATATATAATTTCTGATAAAGGAAGATTATATGTTAATTGCATTCTAATTGAATCTAAATAATCTAATGAAACATAGATACCTCTTTTATCTTGGCATAATTGCATTAATGGTCCAACATATTCATTTGGTGTAATGATTTTTGCTTCAACAAATGGTTCATGTATTTCTTTAACGTAGCTTCCATCTGGCATTTTAGCAGGGTTATCAAGTTCAATCATTGTTCCATCAGTTAAATATACTCGATAGATAACTGAAGGAGCAGTTAATATCAAATCAAGATTGTATTCTCTTTCTAATCTTTCTTGTACTACATCCATATGCAATAAACCCAAGAATCCGCATCTAAAGCCAAAGCCAAGTGCTTGTGAAGTTTCCGGTTCAAATGTTAAAGATGCATCATTTAAGCATAATTTTTCTAATGCTTCTTTTAAATCTTGATATTTTTTTGAATCACAAGGATATAATCCACAATAAACCATCGGATTCATCTTTTTATAACCTGCTAATGGAGTTTGTGCTTTATTTTCTTTTTTAGTAATAGTATCACCAGGTCTAACTTCGGTAATATCCTTAATTTGTGCAGCTACCCAACCTACTTCACCGGCAACTAACTCATCAACTTTAACTTCTTTTGGTGTTCTAATACCAATTTCAGTTACTAAATATTCTAATCCATTGGACATTAAAATAATTGTTTCCCCAACTTTTAATGATCCTTCTTTAATTCTAATTTGTGCAACTACACCTCGATATGAGTCATAAAATGAATCAAAAATCAATGCTTTTAAAGGAGCATTTCTATCTCCAGTTGGGCAAGGGATTTTTTCAACAATTTCTTCTAAAATTTTATCGACATTTAAACCAGTTTTAGCCGATACTCCTATTGCGTCATCACAAGGTAAACCAATTGTTTCTTCGATTTCTTTTTTGGTTCGTTCAATATCTGCACTTGGTAAATCGATTTTATTAATAACTGGAATAATTTCTAAATCATTATCGATAGCTAAATATACATTAGCCAATGTTTGAGCTTCTACGCCTTGAGTTGAATCAACAACTAATAAAGCACCTTCACAAGCTGCTAAAGATCTACTTACTTCATAAGAAAAGTCGACATGCCCCGGAGTGTCAATTAAATTGAACAAATAATCCTCCCCATTTTTTGCATGGTAAGATAAATTAACTGCATTTAATTTAATGGTAATCCCTCTTTCTCTTTCTAAATCCATGGAATCAAGAAGTTGTTCTTTCATTTCTCTTTTAGAAACTGTATCAGTTAGTTCTAATATTCGATCTGCTAAAGTTGATTTACCATGATCAATATGGGCAATGATAGAAAAGTTTCTTATATGCGAATTATCGTACTTCATCTTTTCATCACCTTCCTTTTTCTAGTAAATAAAATACTTTATTTTATTAAAATAATCAATTAAGTTATTATCTTTTCCAAAAATCTTCTAGTTTTCTTCCTAAATCATTTAAATTAGATACAAAATATGAGTTTCTATACTCTTTTTTTAATATATCCTGATATTTGAATTGTTTAAATCGATCATCAATGAATACGACAATGCCTACGTCATTTTCGCTTCGAATAACTCTTCCTGCAGCTTGGATAATTTTAGTAATACCTGGATTAACATAGGAATAATCATAGCCATTTAATTCTTGTTCATCATAATATGATTTAATTAAATTACGTTCAAAACTAATTTGAGGAATCCCTACTCCAACAATAATCGCGCCAATAAGCTTATCTTTATTTAAATCAATTCCTTCGGAAAATACTCCACCTAATACTGCAAAACCAACTGTCGTAAGAGATGGTTCTTCGATGAAATTATTTAAGAATAAATGTCTTTGCGTATCATCCATATCCCGTGTTTGTTTAATATATTTTACATTTGGAAGAAAATTAATCTTTTCAAATACATTTTCTAAATATTGATATGATGAGAAAAAAACTAAATAATTTCCAACTTTTTTACAAATTGTTTCTTCTATAGTTCTAGCGATATCTAAATAAGAATTAGTACGATCTTTATATCGAGTTGAAATATCATTTCTTATTAACGTTAAACAATTCTTTTTTGGAAATGGTGATTCTAATTTAAGTATTGGAGTATCTTCATTTCCTCCTAGACATTTTACATAATAATCCATCGGTGTTAATGTCGCGCTAAAAAAGATGCTGGCTTTAAGTTTTTTTAATGTATGTTCTAATAATATAGATGAATCGACACAACGAATGTGCACAAAGACATCATCATTTTCTTTTTGAAAATAACATTTAAAGTATGAATTATAAAAATCAGATATTTTTAACAATCGATTAATATCGACAAATACTTGTGTAAATAAATCACTTACATAATCCGAATAATTCTTTAAAATATCTTGTGCTTGTTTAAAATAATTCTCTAATAAATCATAGAATTCATCAGGAAAATTATTAGATAATAACAAATAATCTTCTTCCATATCAATCGCTACATCTTGGATATAAAGAATTAATTTCTTTAACGCTCTTTTAAACCGAGGATGTTTATTTCTTTTAAATTGCTTTTGTAATAATACTAAAGAAGACAAATCAATAAATGTAGAATACATATCTCTTGAACGATCAACTAAATTATGCGATTCATCAATTAAAGCAACATATGGTGTCTTTTGTTCTAATTCAAAATATCTTTTTAAATATACTAATGGATCAAATATATAGTTATAATCACAGATGATAATATCAATATACAATGAAACGTCAAGTTGCATTTCAAAAGGGCATATCTCATATTTATTCGCATATTCAAGAATAATAGAATCATCAATTGTCGTCTCATTTTTTAATATTAAACGAATAACATCTTGGATTTTATTATAATAATTTAAAGCGAAAGGACATTCATCAGGATTACAATTCCTTTTACCTGTCAAACATAATTTTTCCTTGCTTGTTAGCTTAATTACTTTCGAATCTAAACCATTTTCCAATAATTTTTTACAAGCATCATAAGCAACTTCTTTCGCAATATTTTTCGCGCTTAAGTAAAAAATTTTACTCGTACCAGCAGTTGCAAAAGATTTACAAGCTGGAAAAAGCGTTGACATAGTTTTACCAATGCCAGTTGGTGCTTCGACAAATAAAGAATCTTCGTTAAGAATCGCTCCATAAACAAATTTAGCTAATTCTCTTTGCCCATTACGATAATTTTTATAAGGAAACTCTAAATTAGACGAAGTAGCAATCCTTCTTTCATCGTGTTCACAAATTATCTTATAAAAATCTAAATATTTGTCTAATAAATCTTCGAAATATGCTTTTAATTCATCAAAAGAATAAGTAAAATTCATGATTAATTTATCTTCTTTATCTAATTGAGAAATATAAGTTAATCTTACCCCCATTTTATCAAGTTCATTTTCTGAAGCATAAATAAAAGCATAAACTAAAGCTTGACCTAAATGCCACTCTTTTTGTTCATTATAAAAATCTTCTAACTTAATGACAGTTGATTTTATTTCATCAATAATTGGATATTTGTTACCAATAATAATTCCGTCTGCTCTTCCTGATAAATGAAAAAGAAAATCTTTATATTCATAATCAATTTTCAATTCCTCTTCTTTTAAATAATTATCATTTTGAATTTGTTGGTAACGCAAATGAATTCGAGTGCCTTCTGCCATCGAAGCATTATTATATATTCGATTATCGATGCTTCCTCTTCTTAGAAGAAAATCAACTAATCCATGAACTGATAAAACAATCTCTTTCATTTATTTCACACTAACTTTTTCCTTTTTTCCAATACTTTTTTTACATTGATCGATTACTGAATCAATATTATTATTTGCTTCTTTTATCGCACATTCGACAAGTTCAACTTCAACCTCATCTGGATCTTTAATTGACTGTTGAATTGTAAATTCTTCAAATAGATACTTTTTAGTAATAATTCCAATTCTTAAGGTTAATAAAGCATTAGATGATCCTTGAATCAAACTTTTAGAAATATCTTTTACAAAAGGAATAATGGACAAAATTCCATTTGTCAATTTATCAATTCCATTAACTATTAGATCTTCTAACTTTAATGATTGAAATGAATATGCGATTAAAGCATTTCTAAACACTTTAACTATCAACTTAGATAGACGTGCATAAGTAGGATGATAACCACATCGAACACAAATTAACATGATCATTCTCACATTGATGAAAAATACACTTAATGAATCAAATCTACTATTTTGTGATAAAGCAGTTGATAATAAAACTTTACATGCTTCATCATTAATTACTTTTTGAATGTCTTTAGATATTTCATCATGATAAATCTTTTTTAAAACATTATTCAATTCTTTTTTATTATGATAGAAAGTCTTTAAAAGATTTTTTGATTCGGTAGAAACATTATCATTTGTTTCAATAATATTAGTCGCTACTTTTTGTAATTTCTTAAAATTCTTTTTTGATGCAACTCTTCTTTGATTTTCGTTAAAAGCATCAAGAGTAAATGAAGGTTTTGATAATCCAATAATTATTGGACGAATGACAAAAATTCCTAATATTCCTAATAAAACTCCTAAAACTATACCACCACATAAATTACCATAGAATGAATCATTAAAGAATCCTTTAACAAATAAAAATACACTTGTTAAACATCCAATTAATAAAAAAGCAACAATTATAATAACAATAACTAATAAATTCTTCCAAAATTTATAATTTTGTTTTTTAATTATCTTTTCTTCTTTCAATGAAAAATTTATATCATCTTGATATTTTTTTGCTTTTTTATTTAGTCTTTCCAATCTTCTTTTTTCTCTTTTCGATATTTTATAAGTTGGATAAGAAGAAAGATTAACATTATTTTCTACTTTTACTAATTCTTTTTTCATTACTCATTCCTCTAATTAACTATACCAAATAAAAAAGGCTATTGAAAGCCTTTAAAAATTTATAATAATAATTTTTAAATAATATATTGAAGCGTAATTAAGAAAAACACAAGAATAAAGATATTTAAGAAAATTAATAATTCGGTTGATTTTTTGTAAATACTTAGTGGATTTTTATTATTTGTTACTCTTTTTACTATTCCTTTTCGAGATGGGAATGCTAATAAAGATAAAATTAAACCGATAAAAGAGGTAATTAAATAAATCCAACCATTAAAGTTTTTCATTTGTGACCAAATCCAATGATTATCTTTGAAGAATAATTCTGGCCAATAAGCCCTATTCTCTCCAACAATAAATAAAACCATCATACTTAAAAATAGTAAAACAAAAATGATGATTACAGGATAAGAGATCCAACGTGCTTTAACTAATTTTTTTGTAATCTTTTTTGAAATCTCATACTCAACATCAATTTGACCATTAACACAATTCACTAATTGTTGATGTTTTCCGATATATAAACTTGCGACTGGAACTAAGATTACTTTAACATCATATTTTTCAATAGATGACCATTTTTCATTTTGTTTTAATAATCTTTTATATGACTTTGATTGTTCTAATGCTTTAGTAATTTCCAATTCAATTTCACTTCTAGAGCAGAGATATTCTATATCGATTGGATAAAATTCATTAATATCCAAATTAACATCTAATACTTGTTGAGGCGAAATTGTACATGGTAAATTCCTATCATCATTATTAATGATGTCATTTTTATAATCACGAATAATATGTTCATCTAATTTAATTGAATCTTTACCCAAAACATCAATAAGCTTTAAATGATTAATTCGATTCTTTTTATTCTTTTTGTCGTGATAAAAAGAAGTATTAAAACGAACAAATTCAGAATGATCTATTGCCTTATTATCTTTTGATACTTCTTTCCATGCTAATTTTGCAATTGCAGTAACTTGATAAATAGGTATATATTTAACATCAACTGAAACATCAATAAAAGAATTGTTACTAACAAAATCTAGATATTCTTCGTCAACATCAAATCCTTGTTCCTTGATAAAAGAAACAATCTTATCAATCACTTCTTGTTTAGATACATTACTACGAGCAATTTCTAACTCTTTTTCTTTACCAACCCGATTAATTAAATCTTCTAATTTCATATATCACCTACATTTTTATTACTTCATAATCAGGTTCATCAACTGCGATAGCCTCTTCAATTACAATTGGAGTTAAAGGACGATCAGAAAGAGAAGTACGAGCTTTTGCGATTTTATCAACTACTTCAATGCCTTCTTTAACTATACCAAAAGCAGCATATTGACCATCTAAAAATGGTGCGTCTTTATGCATAATGAAAAATTGTGATCCTGCACTATTTGGATTCATTGCTCTTGCCATAGAGATAACACCTCTAGTATGTTTTAAATTATTCTCTATTCCATTTGAACTAAATTCACCTTTAATTGAATATCCAGGACCTCCTGTTCCATTACCTTTAGGATCTCCACCTTGTATCATAAATCCTTCTATTACTCGATGAAAAGTTAATCCATTATAAAAACCATTCTTGACTAAAGACACAAAATTACTGGCCGTATTTTTTGCTTGTGAATAATCTATTTCAATCTTAATTTCCCCATAATTTTTTATTCTTAATATTACCATAAATTATCCTCTTTTTTTATCTACTAAAATCATATCATTTTCGTAAATTTTATTCAAATAATTATACGTTCTATTATTCGACAAATAAATCATTTAATTGATGATTAATATAACATTTGGCCTCATATAAGTTTTTCAACACTACCACATCATCATTAATTAAATCAGGATCTACTTGGCATAAATCTGGAATCATTATTACCTTAAATCCACCATTTAATGCAGCTTTTACTCCTGAAGATGCATCCTCAATAACAATTACTTCTTCTTTCTCTAGTTGCATTCTTTTTCTCCCAAGAATAAATATATCAGGAGATGGTTTACCATTTTTGACTAAATCACCTGTAATAATAAAATCAAAATATGAAAAGATATCACCATATTTCTTATATTCATCAATTTTATATTGTTCAGATGATGTACATAAACAAGTTTTAATATTATGCTTTTTTAAATATTTTAATATTAACTTTGTATATGGCTTTAGTTTCATTCCATGGTCTTTCATATCTTTAACAATATATTCGAATCGTTTTTTGGCTAAATATTCATATGGAAAATCTTCTCCATAAATTGATGTAAATAATTGTTTAGAATTATTTTTTGATAATCCTAAAGATTTTATTACATCTTCTTTTTTTATTTTATAACCGAGTTTTTTTCCTTCAATTATTTTACTAGAGATAGTGAATTTTTCATCGTCTAAAATAGTTCCATCTAAATCAAAAATTACTCCTTTTATCATAAGAATTCCCTCACTTTAATAATCTCATCAATTAAAGGACAGTTTGTTTGAGAAAGAACTTTTTTTGATTGATGTCCATAAGTCACTAAAATAGCATCTCCACCTACTTTTGAAGCTACCTCGTAATCATGCGTAGAATCTCCAATAAATAAACAACGCTTTGGATCAATACGTTTGTTTTTAATATATTCAATCGCGATTTGTTCTTTTGAATATGCATGAAAATTATCTAGTCCTAAAATATCATCAAAATAAGATGTGATATTAAAATGATTAGTTTGTTCAATCAAGTTTTCTATTTTAGAAGCCGATAGTAAAATAATTTTATATCCTTTAAGTTTTAATTCTTTAATTAAATTAATAACATTAGGATATAAATGACAATTTAAACTGGCTGCTTGATAATTTAAGATAAACCATTGACTTAGTTCTTCAAATGTATATCCTTCAAAAGTAAAACCTGCATTTCGATAATATTGAATAATTGGAAATGTAAATATTTCTTTATAATTCTCTTTTTCAAATGATTTAAGTCCTTTATTAATTAACATTGTATTTAATAGTTTTAAGCATAAATCAACATCATCTAATATCGTTCCATTAAAATCAAAAAATATATAATCATACTTCATAATATAGGCCTCCAAAAAAAGAAGCGATTAAGCCTCTTTCTTCTTTCTTAATATAAAGATATATCTAAATATCATTACTGCGACAAATCCTAACGTTCCTCCAAATAGGACATCGGACATATAATGGGCGCCACATACAATCCTAAATATTCCCACACTAGCAGTATATAAAATAGTAATCATATAAAGAATAATCTTTGTTTTTTTATTGTTAAAGCGATAAAATAAATCAGGAAGACATAATAATAAATAAATCATTGATCCAGAGAATGTATGTCCAGATGGGAATGATTTAAACCCATCACTTGGGATGCCAGGAGTTCCTAATAATGTATCTTTAACATGAGATATTTGATACCAAGGAGTAAAGTAAGAGAAATCAGAAATCACATTCATTGCACGATATCTCATTCTTCCTACTGGTGATTTAATAACTTCAATTAATAAATAACATGCACAGGAACAAATAATCACAAAAGTAAAACTAATTAATTTTTCATTTATTAATGAAGGAACTTTTCGGTAGAAGAATGTCATTACTGCATATATAGTACTACCTAAACATAAAAAGATTAATAACATCCAAATTTTTTTAAGATAATCTTCCAAATTATAATATCTAAAGATATATTTAAATACATCTCTTACAAAATAAGTTGCAAAACCAATACCAATTAATGCAAAGATAATTGCTAGATATTTTATCTTCCCTTCTTTTAAGTAAAAAGTATGCGTTAAAATTACAAAAGCAAAAACTCCAAATAAAAATAAAGGAAAAAAGCAGATACTTTCATATATTCTTGCAACTATATTATTTGTATAATACTCTCCAACAGCTAAACTACCTTTTGTTAAAATCCTAGATATTTGTAAATCATAAATACTTGCAATAGTAACTAATGAAGCAAATACGACAACAAATATTATTAATCCAATATAATTAATCTTTTTTTTGTTCATATAATATGTACCTTTCAATCAAAAGTATACTATAAAAGTAAAAAAATTACAAATCATTGAAATATATATGATATTATAAATAAAGAGGAAAAAATATGAGAAGATTATTTAAATTTTTACTTAGTTTTATAATTACAATAGTTGTAATTTGTGTTCTTTTTGTTTCGACATTTTGCATCTTATTTTATAAAGATGATCATATTGATAACAGTCAAATTAAAGAAGAAAATCGTAATATACCAACAATTATCGACAATACGATTTTTGAAGGATTAAATAGCATTGATGATGAATCAAAAGATTTAAAAGTGTTATTTTCCACTTATGATTTAGAGGCTATTTTCTATTCTATTATTTCTAGTATAGATCTAACTAATAAGCCAATCGAGTTTAATGGTGTTAAGGTATATTTAGAAAACAATCAATATAATATCGATATCGGTGTTAAAGTGTATTCTTTTCCAACTCAAGTTCATGCACTTCTCGATATAAAAGAAAATAATGGATCATTTGAAATATCTCTAGTAGATGTCAAATTAGCAAAAGTTGGTATGGTTGGTGGATTAACTAAGTTTTTCTTATCAAAAATTAATAAAGATGACATTGAGCAAAATCTCCAAAGCAATTACCAATTATATCTAGATATCGATTTAGAAAATTTAAAAATTAGCTTAACAAAAGAAAATATCATAAAAACAATTGATGCGTATGTTCAAGTACTTCCTGAGTTATCTATCATGAAGTTATTAGCAAGCATCTTCTTAAATAATCATGATTTATTAGAGTTTAACTTTGGAGAAAATGAAGCTATAGGTGCAATATTACATTTAAAAGATGCTTATTATAATAAGTTAACATTAGGTGAACTCCCTTACACGTATGATTTTGCTAGTGAAATCGAAAAAGAAGAAAAATTATTAGAAGAAAAAGTAATTACTCTTGAACAAGTTAGTCCAGTATTTGATTTCTTAATTAATGGTTATTCAAATATGGAAGAAACAAATAAAGATATAATTGATTCAATTAACTTCTCAAGTATTGGTATTTATTCTAATAAACTCTATACCGGTATTATTCATCAAAACAATAAAAACCTTAATGATTATTGTTCAGAAAAAGTCGTTGATTTATCTAGTTTAGTAATTGATGGAAAACTAGGATTTGAAATTCAACAATCTAACCTCAATGATGTATTAAAAAACCTCCCTATTATTGGCAAAGGATCATTATTTAAAAGTACAGATAACCAATTAGCGTATTTAATCATTGAGCAATTCAATATTAATTGTAAAATAGATCAAGCAATCTTAGATTTAATCATTAATATTAATGGAACACAAGTCTACTTAGAAATTGATTTATCTTGTCAAAAATCATTAGAATATAGAATTAATGGAACTATTTCATCTGCGAATATTGGTAAATTCACTCTCACTAAAGATCAACAATCAGATTTAATTAAATATATTGATGCAACTTTACAACAACAAAATATTGATTGGATTAAAGTGAATTCAGAAGATGAAACAATTTCATTTGATTTAGAAGATGCACTTATTTCAAATAGTAAGATTAAAGAATTAATTGACAATAACCCAAATGTTACTACAACAACTTCATTTATTGAAGGGGCAATCAAGATCGAATATCAATTATAAATAAAGAAAAAATTAGTGAAAAAAAGTATTACCTTGTGATAATACTAATAATTTCATTAATTTTTTTTGCATTCTTTTTATATTCATCTTCTTCATCAAAGCAATTTGGGACATGTATAAAAATCGATTTACTTTGATGATTCATTAATAGATGAAAATATAGATTATTACAAACAAATTTACCAGCATCTGATGATATTTTTATTGCATCTTTACATTTATCGATATCAACTTTTGTATATAGATAAGTAGGAAATGAGTTATCGATTATTTCTTCATTTTTTACAATTTGATTATTATCTTGTAAACGACATGAAGAAAGATTGATTGCTCTAGATTCTAATGTTAATTCATTTCTAGATCGTGCTTCACCTAATGCAACAACTAAATCATAATCATCAATATTAACACTTTTTACAATGTCAAAATAACATTGATCATAAACTACATCAATAATTAATTTATCAACACCATCTATATATTTTAAAACTTCTGAAGCATAATTATTGTTTAAATTATTAAATGGCTTAAATGCGGTGACTAATACTTTCATAAATCTTCTTCCTAATCTTTATAAATATATTACATTTTATCAACAAAAATATCTATAAAAAGAAAAAAAGAGCTCGCTAGTGCTCTTTCTTATCACAAGAGTCTTGTCTAATAATATCTTCATATATCGATAGTTTATTAATGTCATCTTCAACTAATACTAATTCATCAAATAATATTGTTTTCCTTTTACTCATTATTCCTATCTAATCATAGCCCCTCATAGAGGATCTTTAAGCATTACATTGTAAGAATAAGTCATAAATATCAAACTTGTATGTAATATAGTTCATTCGCCTATTTTAAGCTAAAATTACAATTTATTATTTTAGTCTTATTACGATACTTGTCCAATATTACTTCCAAAGAAGTTTTCATATCCACTTGACTACTGGGTTTTAATCCAATCTCGCTAGTAAAAACTACTTCTAAATAAAGATTCTTTAGAACTCGAACCTTATATTGAAATCAACTTTAATTATAATTGAAGTCATGTTTTTCACGACTATCTTTACCTTTACCCCCGTAGGAGCGACTCTATCTGATTATCCGTTTCTTTTATAGTAAATAATTAATATAACCAATAATACTTTTACATATTAATGATTATCACTTTAATAGAATAATTACTTATTCTTTTCCTATTCTTGGTCAGCAGGTGAATCCTGACCATAATTCACCCTTAAAATAAGAATTATTAATATAATTACCTATTTAAAGTGGCTAATTACTTTTTTTATAAAAGATCAATAATCATCAAGTCAGATATCAATTAATCAATTTCTAACAAAGATAATTCCCCAATCGGTTAATAGATAAAATTATTACCTAACCTCTTGTATTTTTTATTTTACCATAATTTTTAAAAATGTAAATAGGTAAATAAAATTTTTATAAATAAAAATTTTACTTTCTACTAAAAAACTACTAAATTATTTATTTTCTCTACCCTATTCATCTCCTTTAAAAAAAAAGATCAATTTACTTTGCAATAAATTGATCTACTTTCATTATGTTAATTATCTTATTTAACGTTTCTTCTTTTACACCAATAGAAACTATATAATTAAACATTTTTTCTTTAAATGATGTTCCTTCAAACTCTTCTATTTGATTAATGTATTTATCTTTAACTGCTTGTAAAGTCCTAAAGTCACCTACTTTATAGAAATTGGAAAACAAATAATCTCGATATAAATCTTCCTTACTAACACCTAGTAGTCCGTTAATCAAGAAAGCGATATATCCTGTCCTATCAGTTCCTTGAGAACAATGGAAGAAAATAGGATAATTACTTTCATCCTTTAAAGCATCAAAGACTTTGATAACACTAGGATAATTGGATGGATCTTGTGGATTTTCATAATCCATTGGAGCTTGAACATAGCCTACTCCATCGATAACACTATGCGCTTTTGAATCATCAATAATTCCATTACTATCTAATGATCTTAAATCTATTTGTGTTTTTATGCCCAAACGAAGAAACTCTTTTATTCCATTTTTAGAAATTAATGCAGAGACATCTTCTTCTTCTGTGTTATAAGCTATTTTACTTCCACGAAAAATCATCCCTACCTTAACCAAACTATTGTTTTCAATACTATATCCACCTAAATCACGACAATTACCAACTCGATTGATATATAAATTACGTAAATCATGATGACAAGTTTCAAAGTATGATACTTTCGATTCATATTCATCACAACTAACTTTCCAATAATATTTAGTTTTTGTTTTTAAATTAGGGATTTTTACTTGATTTGATGTAGTTTCAACTACATATTCATTCACGAAAAATTCATTTTCTGAAAGATGAACCCTAAATGATTTATCCTTTAATTTTGTTTTAAATGATAAAGTAACTGAATTAGAATTACTTGCATCTATTCTACCCGTTGCATATTTTTCAATTGAATCATATGTATCATTTAGATAATATGCTTGTTTTTCTGAATGTAATTCAAAATGATCGATAGTATCTAAAGAAATTATTTCTTTACCTGATGATAAATTTCCACAGCTTACTAATAAACCAACTAATAATAAATTAAGACAAAAGTTTCTTTTCATAGTTAATCACCTATACATCTTAATTATACATTTTTTTTATTGATTGTATAGAATTATCCAAGTTGAATCATTATTGTACTTCCAATGGGAATCATTTCATTTACTTTAGGAGTTTGATCTATCACTATATCTCCTTCACCATAAAACTCAAAATTGAAATACATAGATCTACATTTGTTTTTATTTAATCCAATATAATTTGGTACTTGCTTTGTTTCCACATCCATCCAAGTAATCACTCTTGGGATTTGATTTTCATAGTCTTTTTTTACTTTTAGATAATCTAATGATTCTTCTACAATACGATTAATTATTGGACCAACTGTAGTTCCACCATATTGGATACAACCATGTGGTTCTTTAATATTAAAATATACGACAATTTGTGGATCATTCATTGGTGCACCTGCGATAAAAGATAAAATATAAGCCCCATCTTTATATACACCACGATCAGCAATTTGAGCTGTTCCAGTTTTCCCTCCAACTCGATACCCATCTACATATGCTTTCTTTCCAGAGCCTTTAGCAACCACACATTCTAAAGCATAACGCATCTTGTCACTTGTTTCTTTCGATATCACTCGTCTTTTTATTTTTGGCTCTATTTCATAAACTACTTCACCTACATTATTGATAAATGCTTTAGCAATATGAGGATAATATAAGATACCTCCATTAATCACACTTGAAAAAGCATTAACTAATTGTAAAGCAGTAACCGAAATGCCTTGACCAAATGATGTAGTAGCACATTCTAATTCATGAAAGTTTTCTTTTTTAAAGAAAATACCTTTATTTTCTCCTTGAATATCAATTCCCGTTTTTTCTAAAAAGCCAAATTTTTCTACATAAGAATATAATTTATCTTTTCCTAATTTTCTCGCGATAGAAACAAAACCAGGGTTAGAACTATTTTGTAATACTTCTAAATATGTTTGTAAACCATGCCCTCCTTTTTTCCATGATTTAATTCTTTGGCCGGATACGATTTCATATCCTTTATCGTAATACGTATCTTTAAACATATCAAAAGCATTTTCTTCTAATCCTGCGGCAAAACTCATTGCTTTAAAAGTTGAACCTGGTTCAAAAGAATTATTAATGATTAAAAGTTTATTATAGATATCACTAGGATAATCTTGGTAATGATTATTATCATAACTAGGACGATTCCCAATAGCTAATATATCTCCATTATTGGGATTAACAATAATCCCCATCACTTCAGTTGCATTATAAGATGAAAATGCAAATTGCATTTCTCTTTCTAAGATATTTTGTAGATTAACATCTAAAGTTAATTGAAGATTCATACCTGAACTTGGAGAAACTAATGTATAATTTTTATTTTCAAATAATCCTCCTTTTGCATCCATCATATATGCTAAAGAACCATCTTTCCCCGATAAATATTGATCATAGAAAGATTCAATTCCTGCTAAACCATTATTATCAATACCGACAAAACCAAGTAATGAAGCCATATATTCTTTATATGGATATTTTCTTAATGTATCATTAACTAAATAAATTCCTTCTAGATTAAGTGAAGAAATTTTCTTTGCAAGTTCATAATCCATTTTCTTTCCTTTTGGGTGGAAAGTAACACTACTTGCTTTTTTTATCAAACGTGAATAGATGATTTCTTGATTAAGTTGAAGATAAGGTTGTAATAATCTAGCTACTTCTTCTTTATTTTTAATTTGATTAGGTATCGCATATAAAGTTATAGTGGGTTCATTATCCGCGATTATTATATTATTACGATCTAAAATTTTTCCTCGTTCTGCTTTTAACGGGAATTCTCTATTCCATAATTCAGTCGCTTTTTCTTTTAAATCACTATATAAAAAAACTGTATTAAATGTCAGTTTAAAAAATATTGAACAGATGCAAAATATTGCGATAAACGCTAAAATCTGCAGTCTTTTTGTAATCTCTCTTGGTAACATATCATTTAAAAATATGCATTATACTTAATAATTATTATTAAACTAAATGCGTTTTCTTAAAATAGTTATTGACAACTAAATGATCTGAAAAAGGTATCTTTCTTCCTTTTAATTCAATATATTGTTCATTACCTTTACCAATGATTAATAATATATCGTTTAATTCTAATATTGATAAAGCATAATTAATCGCTGCTTCTCTATTTTTAATTATTTTAAATAGATTACTACCTCGAGTAATATCATTAATAATCTTATTTTCATCTTCATATCGAGGATTATCATTTGTAACGATATTTATATCACCATTTTTTAAAGCGATTTTCCCCATTTCCATTCTTTTTGATTTATCTCTATTTCCACCTGCTCCAAAAACAAGTACTAATCTACCTAAACATACTTTTCTATATTTACTAACTATATAATCAAACTCATCAATCGTATGCGCATAATCAATAATTACTAAAGGTGTTTTGTTCATAATTTCGTCTCTTCCTTCTAATCTAGTTAAAGTATTAAATTCATCTTTTTCTAATTGCTGTATTCCTAAAATATTTAAACTTTGATTAATAATTTCTTCTTGATTCATCTTTTGACCAAATACTTTATATTTACATTTATATATGAAGTCTAATTTTGCTTTATGATAATTTTTTAATGTATGATGATAATCAAGATGATCTTTTTTTAGATTTGTCAAAATGCCTAAATAAAAAGGAATATTATTTACTCTTCCCTCAATATAGGCAACTGAACTTACTTCTAAAATAAGATAATCAACTTTTTCTTTTTCCACATCTAAAAGAATTCTAACTAGTTCATCATTGATTGGGGTAGTTCTAAATGAATAATAAGCATCTTCATATTTAGTTGATGTGGTAACAAATCTTACTTTATAGCCTCTTTTTTTTATGGTTTGAAACAAAAGAAATGCTAGAGAAGATTTTCCACTAGTTCCTGTAATTCCAATAATTTTAAAAGAGATTTTCACTTGATAATATGATAATAAAATATTATTAATATTTTCTTTTAAATGAGGATAATAATTTGGACTTTTTATATCGTCCGAATATAGTAATTTTCCTCCTTTATGAATTATTTGAGGAATATATTTATTACCATCATCTCTTCGCCCTTTTAAAGCGATGAAATAATCATCTTTTTTAACTTTATTTGAATCTAAATAAATATCTTTCATATTTAAATATATTATTAAATAATAATAAAAGAACTATTAAAAAAACCTGTATTTAAACTCTTAACTAATTTCTAGTTTAGAATATAAAATACAGGTCAATTTATTTATTCTTTTTTACTATTTATTTTCAAGAGAGTCTTGATAGTCTTCTAATACTTCATCTAATTCATTATACTCTTCATCAGTTTCAATATCATGAATATTACCATCTTTATCAACCCATCCTGCGACTAATAAATCATTATTTTCATCTTCATAGAAGAAAATATAATCTTTATTAAAAGTATCGCTATGATAGGAAAGGTATATTGTAAGTTCTACTTCTTTCCCATTTTCATCAACATAGACTAACTTATTGTCATTCATAATTAAAGTACCTCTTTAATACTTGCAAACGCATCATCAAGTTTAGAAGCATCTTTTGCTCCACCTTGAGCAACTTCTGGTCTTCCTCCACCAGAGCCACCACAAATTGATGTAATTTGTTTAATAATATTTCTAGCTTTATATTGCATTGTTAAATCTTTTGAAACAGAGGCAATTAATTGAATCTTATCTTCTAAAACATTTGCTAAAATAACAATAGAAGATTCATGAACTGTCTTTAACGAGTCAAATAATTTAGAGAACATTTCTTTGTCCATATTTGATACTTTTTTGAATAAAACATGTTTTCCATTAATTAACTTAAATTCACTTTCAATTGCTTTTGATTTATAATTTGATAATTCTTGAGTTAATTCAGCATTCATTTTTCTTAGTAAGAATAATTCATTATTAAATGAATTAATACGTGTAATAATTTCATTGATTGATCCGGATTTTACTAAGCCCATAACATTATTAAGAACAATTTCTTTTTGTTTTAATAATTCATATGCTGCCATACCAGTTTTTGCTTCAATTCTTCTAATACCTGCAGCAATTGATTCTTCATAACAAATAGTAAATAATCCAATATCACCTAAATGTGATACATGTGTACCACCGCAGAATTCACTTGAAACATTACCCATTTCAACAACTCTAACAAATTCTCCATACTTTTCATTAAAGAGCATCATAGCGCCTTTTTTCTTTGCTTCTTCAAGTGGTAATACCTCAGTTACGACTGGATAATCTTTTGCGATGAATTCGTTTACTGTTTTTTCAATTTGACATAATTGTTTAAATGAAACTTTTTCATAATGGTTAAAGTCAAATCTTGCAACTGTATCTGAACAATATGAGCCTTCTTGATGGACATGTTCGCCTAAAACTTTTTGTAAAGCAGATTGTAATAAGTGTAATACGGAGTGATTACGTTGAATTGCTGCTCTTCTTTCTGTATCTAATTTTAATAAGAATTTATCACCAACTTTAATTTCACCATATTCAACTTTAATTGAATGTAGATGTTGTTTATTAGGTGCAGTATTAACATCGTTTACTTCAGCAAAACAATTATCATTTTCAATTGAACCTAAATCACAGACTTGTCCACCCATTGTTGCATAAAAACTTGTTTTATCAAAGCAGACTTCCCCTTCATCATTAATAGAATCAACTTTAACTCCATCTTTAAATAATCCAGTAACAACACCTTCTACCCATTTATTTTCATAAATGAATTCGCTTGGAGTATCAAATTCCATTAAATCTTTAGATTGTGATTTAAATGATTCTTTATCACCTCTAGCTGCTCTTGCTCTTTCTTTTTGTGCTTTCATTTGAGCATCAAATCCTGCTCTATCACATTTTTTACCATTTTCTTCTGCGATTTCTTCTGTTAATTCATATGGAAATCCATATGTATCATATAATTTAAAGCAATCTTCACCTGATAAAACTAAATCAACATTAGCAAGCATTTTTTTACATAGTGATTCACCTGCGACTAAAGTTGCATTAAATTTTTCTTCTTCTTTAAGAATCATTTTCATAATCTTTTCTTTTTTATCAAATAGATAAGGATAGAATGATTTCATATTTTCACAAACAACTGGAACTAAATCACTTAAAAATGGCTTTTCAATTCCGAGTTTTTTACCAAAACGAACTGCTCTACGAAGAATCCTTCTTAATACATAACCTCTTCCTTCATTAGAAAATGTTGCTCCATCAGCAAGAGCAAATGTACATGTTCTAATATGATCAGCGATTACTCGATAAGGCATTTTATGTTCATCATCATAAGGGAATTTAGCTAATTTTTCAGTGTATTCAATATATGGCATAAATAAATCAGTATCATAATTTGTTTCTACTTCTTGAATAACACAAGTAATTCTTTCTAAACCGGCACCAGTATCAATATTTTTAGAAGGTAATTCCTTATAATTTTTTCTTTCAACGCCTTCTTCAGAATTATATTGAGAGAAAACTATATTCCAAATTTCAATATAACGATCATTTTCAATATCATTTTTTAATAAATCAATACCGATATGATTTGGATCATATTTTTCTCCTCGATCAAAGAAAATTTCTGTATCTGGACCACATGGACCATTACCAATTTCCCAAAAGTTTCCATCTAAAGGAATCAAGTGTGATGGTTCAATACCACATTTAATCCATAAATCTCTTGTTGCTAAATCATCTGTATGGTGAGTAATATAGATTTTTTCTTTTGGAAAATCAAACCACTTTTCACTCATCAATAATTCATAAGCCCAAGGAATTACTTCATTACGGAAATAATCGCCAATACTAAAATTACCTAACATTTCAAAAAATGTATGGTGACGAGCTGTTTTACCAACGTTTTCAATATCATTAGTTCTAATTGCTTTTTGTGCGTTAGTAATTCTACTATATTTAGAAATTTCACTACCATCAAAATATTTTTTAAGTGCAGCAACGCCGGCGTTAATCCAAAGTAAAGTTGGATCATTATTTGGAATTAATGATGCACTTGGTTCAACATAGTGACCTTTTGATTTAAAGAAATCAAGCCACATTTGACGGATTTGAGAAGATGTCATCTTTTTCATATTTTTACCTCCTATAAAATAAAAAAAGTACCCATAAATCCAGGAACGATTTCTCGCGGTACCATCCTGATTCAACATTACTATTGTAATGCGCACTTAATTAATCTTTATCGCAGAATTACGTAGGGTCTACCTATAATCTCCAAAGTAGCATATTTATTTATTCTTAAGTAGCTTCCACCATCCTACTCTCTCTTAAAAGAAATCAATAAACTTCACTTTTTCATTGATTGACGTCAATATTATAATTTACTCATTTATTATTTACAATTAAATAATACGAAAAATGATAATAATTTCATAAAAAAACTAAGAAGTGATTTTCTCCTTAGTTTTAATTATGAGAATTATAAATCAATTTATATATGTGAACTAATCAGCAAAACCTCTAAAAATAATATTATCAATCGTGAATTGACCATCCCTTGCATAAGTTCCTCCTGCAGGAGCTTCAATTTCAAATTTTATACGAATATTTTCGCCTTCTTCAGAAAGTTCAACTCTATATTGGTTTACTGTAGTAGATAATGATATTTTGTTAATTAAACGATAATTTTCTCCACTATCATTTGAAACATAGACTTTTAAATCGTAAGCACGAGATTTATATTTTGCATCAAATAAGAATTCAGTAACATTATTAACATCATAATTCATTTCTGCATATGGTACAACTGTATTTGCATATGTTCGCATTTGTAAAGAAAGCTTATCTTCAGTTCCTTCAGTTGTGATTGCAGAAGTAGAAGTTACATTACCTTGAACAATTGACCAAGAAGATCCTTCTGTGCCTACTTCCCTTGGTGTTTGATTGTTATATGAAGAATTAGCAACGAATCCTTCACTTTCTTCAAATGTAACTCGACGTAATTCAACAATGTTTTTAGCAGATTCTAATGCAAATTTAACATCAATTAAAATACTTTTTTCAATTGTTAAATTGAATGTAAGTTCACTAGGTAGATCTTGAGGAATTCCATCAACTGCATAACTATATAATTTATATCCTTCATCTGGAGTAATAGTTACTTGAACAATATCATTATATGAACAAGTTGTTTTAGATAATTCAACTTTACCATTATCAGAACAATTTTCCGATAAGTTAATTGTATATGTTGCTTGATCATTCGCTAGGATTTGAATATTAACTAATTCAATAGTTCCATAGAAATTAGAGATTCTTGATTTAATCTTTACACTATTTTCCATATGAATATCTTCAATTTTACTTCCAACATAAACAATAATAGTATTAGTTCCATCGCTTATTGAAAATTGTTTTTCTTCTAAAGAAGAAACTTTTCCTTCAATAATAAAATACTCTTCACTTGTTCCTTGTTGATAAGCTAATTCTTTTCCTTTATTAATAGCTTCTAAAATAGAAATAACTTTTGTATCATCAATAAATTCTTTTTCTGGAACTTGTCCTATTTCACCAATATATTCAACCTTTAATGAATAGACACTTACTTCTGAAGCACTATCATTCAAAATAAAGAATTCATCGGTTGGAGAATCAAATTCATAAGTTAAAACACATTGATTATCTTCTTCACCTAAGTCAT
This sequence comes from Caryophanales bacterium, assembly GCA_029006735.1. Taxonomy (GTDB): domain Bacteria; phylum Bacillota_I; class Bacilli_A; order RFN20; family CAG-449; genus UBA3210. Next base: position 32,262 of record JAQXGN010000062.1, on the reverse strand, counting down.
TCTTTCCATTTACTAATTTTCCAGTTTCATTATTACCGTTATAAATTTTTAAATATTCTTGTGGATTTATTGAACTAGACATATATGCGACTAATTGAATACGTTTTACTTGTTTAATCGCAACTGAATGAATAAACCCATTTTTTGCAGAAATGATAAAGTTTTCTGGATGAGAATAGTTTTCTTTTATTCCAAAGCCATATAAATTGACATTAATAACATCAAATACATTGCTTGAATTAACTACGAATTCTTTTACTTGTTCTCCTATTACTTCTGAAGTTGTATCTTGAGTTGATGAATTAGTTGAATTTATTGAACTAATACTACTACCTTCTTCAACTGGAGATTTATCTCCACAGCTAATTAATCCACCTAACGAAATAAGTGTAATTAATGACATTGTTAATAGTTTTGCTTTTTTCATGCTTTCTTTTCTCTCCCTTTTTTATTTATATATTAGAAAAACATGGATATAATCCATGTTTTAATAACTTATTAACGATAATCGTTCCACCCTGCGCTTTTTACTCCTTCTAAATAATATTTAGAATTAAAGTAAGTAATATTCTTTTCTTCTTCAATTGGTGCATCGACAACATTATCATTTTCATCAGTATATTTATAATTTAATGTTCTTCCTTCACCAACGATTTCTAATTTGGAATATCCATCTGTTTGCATGTGTAAAGTTCCATTAATGCCATTCCAATAAACTTCTTTAGTGAAACTTGCCATTCTACTAATCGCTCCATAATATGGATGTACACTAAAACTTGGCAAAGAATTTACACTTGCTAAAGTTGAACTACAAAATACGTAATCTGGATCAATATAAGAAAGAAAACTCTTTGTATTTGCCCCATTACTACCATGATGAGATGCTTTATAAATTACTTGATTAGAAGACTTTGTGAATCTTGGATTTTTATTCATAATTGAGTTTTCACAACTAGATTCACCATCTCCACCTAAATATAAAATAGTATTACCAATTTCAAAATATAAAGCAATTGAAGTATCATTTAAATTTGCAGTTGATGCTTTATCATAAAAACCAGTATCAATAAAATGCAATGTTAAATCATCACTGATTTTGAAATCTTTCATCATTTTATTATTAATAACTTCTAATGCAGTTAAATGAGTTGTTCCTTTAGCGACATATTTATCAATAACATTCTTTTGGAAATCTTGATGTGCTCCATAATTATATCCAGTATCAATAATGTAATCGATAGAATCAATATTTGTAAAAGGAAAAGTTGTAGTCATACCACCAACATGATCTGAATGAGGATGAGTATTAATAATCATTTCCAATCTGCGATCTGTCACATATTTATCTAAGCATCTTCTAATTGTAAGATAATCATCTCTTTCACCAGCGTCGACTAATATTTCGTAATCCCCATATTTGATTAATATTGCATCTCCATATTGTTTTTTTAGTTCTAATGCATGAATCTCAAACATCTTTTTTTCACCATTAGTAATATCCGAAGTTGAACTTGACACACTATCAAAACTAGTTAAAGAAGATAAACTATTATTACTATTTGAGTTTAAAGAAGATGAATTACCTTTTTTATTACAACCTACAATAGAAAATATAGCTAATGAAGTAATAATGAAAAATGTAAATCTTTTCTTCATAAAAACCTCCTCCAATATTAAATATACTATATTATATATTAATAAAATATTAAACGATTATTTAGCAATTTTCTCAAATAACCAGTGAGTACGTTTATAAAGTAAGAAAGTTAATGCTAATACAATGATATATCTAAGGATATTAAATGGTAATACACCAACAAATACATAATAAAGCATGAAGTTATTTAATGTAACAACACTTTCTCCATTAACTTTAATGTAACTTAACATACCAACTAATGCTTCCATTGGGAAGTTTGCTAATTTAACATATGCTGGAATTAAGATTAACCAGTTAACAAAACAAGCACAAATAGAAGCACAAACAACTGCGACACTACAAGCAACTAGTGCACCTTTTAATGTACGATGTTTTTTATAAATTATTCCTGCTACTAATACTAAAACTAAGCCTAAAATTAAATCTGCAAGTTCTCCAACTCCTGCAGTAATAGTTCCAGGTAATTTGATAACGAAACGAATAAAGATAATTAATGAACCTGCCCATGGACCATAGATAAATGTACCAATTAATGCTGGTAATTCACTGACTTGAATATCAAGCCATGGTGGGAAAAAAGGAAGATTAAATTTAGCAAAATAATATAAGACAATTGTAATTGCAGATAAAAAAGCAATTAATGTCATTTGTCGAACGTTAATTTTTTTAATTTCTTTTTTTGATGTGACAAATTGATAAATAAAATATGCACCAACTAATAAAATAATTGATCCAACGATATATAAAACGTATATATACCATGCTGGAGCAAACTTTTCTCCTTCGAAAGAAGGCACAAAGTTCTTTTTAGCAAAAAAGTTGACTAAGAAACTAGTGATAATTAATCCTAAAGATACAACAATTGAAGTAACACCACTAATTAATTGAATCAACTGATTTTTTTTCAAAGTATTTTCCATAATTTTACCTCCTAATAAAAAAACCTGAAATAAAATCAGGGTGCAATTATTAAAGATAAAATATCTATCTTCTTCCATCTAGACTTTACTATTGCCACTTGAATTACACAAGTTCCTGCCATAATGGCTCGCGGGGTTTACCGCCAGTTAGGAATTTCACCTGACCCTGAAGTTACATAAAAAATATATACCTAATCATTAAATTTGTAAATGATTTAATATTTAATTTCGATATTTTCTCCTATTATACCTATATATGCTCCATTTTTAGCTTGTTTTGATTCTTCATGAGCATAAAGCCATTTATTTATTTTAAACAATTTTTGATCAATAGAAGGATAAGGTAAATCTAAATTAGTCCTTTTTGGTAATAATATCGCCATTTTAAAACCGGAATCAGAAAGTTTGCAAGGCGAAAAATGTAAAGTTCCTGGATATAAAATTACCGCATCACCTTTATTCATTTTAAAAATTTGTAAATCTTTAGTAAATATTTTTCCATCATTTATATCTTCTTGTCTACCAAGAATTAAGCAAGAATCATTACTAGCGATATCAATTTCAATAGAAGCATGATATTCTAAAGCATTTAATTTTGAATTAAATCCATTACAATATCCAGTTTGCATTTCCATTTGACCAAAATATTTATTTTCAATATATCGCATAATTGGTAAATCATACATTTTTTCATCATGTGCGATATATAGATTATTCTCTAATGGCATTTCTGTTTGATTAATTAAATAATCAACTATCGTTGATGTATCTACATCAATCACTTTTCCATACAAAGAAAATGAATTATCCTTTATAGTTTTCATCGATGATATCCCACCCTTGAATTCGCGCTAAATACTTAACTGCTTTTTCATATTGACAATAGCCCATAATAACATGATGAGCGACACCAGAATAAGTCACAGTATCTAAAATATCTTTAATATTTCTTTTAAAATATACTTTAGCGTATGTTCCTGATAACAACTTTTCCATAGGGACCGCTTCTCCTTCTTCATAATAAACACGTGTTTTATTTCTAGCAGTATCGATTCTAAAAATTGACATAGCCCCACTTTTTAAAACAAAATCAGCAGTAACACCTTTTCCACCTGCAAAATAAGTTTCTAATGAACGATTACAAATTCCATCCCATAAATTACAAGGTGCGACACCATCATGCCATAATAAAGCATAATTTTCTTCTAAGTTAACTTGGGATAAATCAGCCATGAATGGAGTATCTTCACCAGCAGCTCGACATGCAATCATTGATAAAGCCGCCTCAACATCACCTTCACAAGCAAGTAATAATCCTCTAGATTGTAAAATCGACATCATCGCACAAGGAGATATTCCATATGTTTTTGCAAACTCTGGCCAACATCTAATCGCAACGACATCGAGATTATTTTTACGCATGAATTTTTCACTAGAAACAACAAGTTTAGCAACTAAATTTACTTGATCATCATTTAATTTTTTACAATCAAAAGTTCTTCTAACAAATTCAATTTCTTTACCTATTTCTATTTCAGTAACTGGTTGAGAGAAGATATCATTTAGTTCAAAGTGAGAAATTAATACACCTAATTCTTTATAGAGATGTAATTCATCTACTCCAACATTAAAGAATCCTTGAGCGCGATAACCAACTATTCCAAGATTTGCATTATTTAATGCAACTTTCATTTTTATTGCTTTGACCCAATCTAAATCTAACTTGTCACCAATTGTGACACAATATGTATCATTTCCGCCTTTATATAAATTTGAAGCATTTAAATTAACTCCACAAACAGAATTTAATCTAATCTTACCTCCATCATAAGGTAATTCATTAAATCCCCATAATAAAACTGGTTTTTTTACCAAATCATCAATAATTAAAGCAAGATGGCCTAAATGGAAAGTACCAGATACTAAAATAACCGCATCAACATGTTGATCAATAAAATATGTTGCACATTTTTTAGCTTCCTCTGGTTCAATAACCATCTCATCATAATTAATATAAGTAACTGAATCATCTTTTATAATTTCATTTACTCTATCTTTATAAATTTCAAACGCTGTTTGATAATCAAAAGTTTTTCTTAATAAACAACAAATACCAATACGTGGTTTTCTCATAATTAATTCTCCTTGGAAACAACTTTATAAGTTATAGAAAAATCTTCTTTTGCTAAACCTTTTTCCATTGCTTCTTCATATATTCTACAAACATTATTTAATCCAGTAAGATTAAGATCATAATTATCTGCAATATCTTTAGCTAAATGAATATCTTTATTCATATTTTCTACTGAAAACGCAGTTTTATATGCATCATTAATAATGTTATTAGCCTTAGTGTCAAGATAGAAGTTTTGTCCTCCTCCATAACTAATGGCTTGAACAACATCATTTAAGTCTAATTCAAGTTCACTAGCCATAAACATCATTTCATTAACGCTATTTTGGATTTGTCCAACTAACATATTATGTAGGATCTTCATTGTAAGTCCTTTACCATGACTTCCCATATAAATAATATTTGAACCCATACATGAAAGAATATCCTTCACTTTCATATATACCTCTTTATCTCCACCAACATAAATGCCTAAAGTTGCCGATATTGCTGCAGGTTGTGATTTTACAACTGGACAATCTAACATTTTTACTTCTATTTTTTCTAATTCTAATGCAATAATTTGATTGACTGAAGGAGAAATAGTACTCATATCAATACAAATCATTCCTGGACGAACATATTTTATAACTTCATTATAAACCGAAATAACATGTTCATTTTTGGGAACCATCGAAATTATTACATCAGAATTATCTACCAATTCTTTAATTGAATTAACAATAGGAAAAGTTGCTTCTTTTTTTACTACATCATAACCAATAAGCGGATATTTCTTACTGACATTTTCCGCCATAGGTAAGCCCATTATTCCTAAACCAATAAAACCAATACGCATACTAATTACCTTCTGTATGATCCCATGCATCTTGGAATTTTTTTAACCCAAAATCAGTAAATGGATGGAGTAATGCATCTTCATATACTGCTAAACCGGCTGTAATAATATCTGCTCCCATAGCTGCACATTCTGCAATTTGTTTTCCACTTCTAACTGCCGCACAAATTATTTCTGTTTTATAACCTTTTTCTTTATAGATTTTAACAATTTGTTTTAAATATTCAATACCATCATCGCCAGAAGCTTCTTTCCAACCAATAAAAGGAGAAACATAACGTGCGTTAATTCTACCTACTTGAATAGCTTGTGAAGGAGAAAATACTAAAGTTACATTTGTTCTAATTCCTTCTTCTTCTAATAATTTAGCAGCTTTAACTCCTTCTAAATTACAAGGAATTTTTATAACAAAATTAGGTGAAATCTCATGAATCTTTCTAGCTTCTACAATCATATCTTGATAATTATCTAAATGTGGATTAATCTCAACTGAAACTGGGAACAATTCATTTCCTAATTCATCTTTACCTTCTAAATTATTTTCTTTTATCCAATTAGCGATACCTGTAATCGCGACTAAAAACGGTTTACCACTATTTCTTATGTGATTTGGATTAGTAGTTACTCCATCAATCTTATAAAACTTATATGCATAATCAATTTCATTAAGTTTTGCACTGTCTAAATAATATTTCATGTTATTTTCTCCTTTATAATTTAATATTTTCAAATAAATCTTTAAATTTACTATCCTTTCTATAAAATGCAATTGGCATTCCTAATGGTGTCTCTACACCTATGGTTCCTCCATTATTCTCTTTTCTAGTAAAAAATTGAACCCATTCGCCTTTTGGAAGAGTTACTTCCATTGCAACAACATTCTTTCTTAATACTGGTGTAACAATAATATCTTCTCCATACATAAACTCAAATTGTTCTTTATAAGCCCATTCTTCATTATAATGGAAAAATATTGGTCGATTACATGGAATACCTTCTTCATAATATTCCTTCAATACATAATCATGATATGGCTTTAATGAAGCAAATAGATTTGATAAACGAACAAAATCATCCTTTACTTCTTTATGATTAAATTGTGCATTAGATAATGGTCTATTCCCTTCATGACATCTAAGTATTGGGGTAAATACATTCATTTCATTCCAACGAATAAATAACTCTGGCGTTCTTTTCATATGTAATACTGTCGTATATCCACCGATATCGGAGTGATTAACACCAACTCCAGATAGTGCCATTGATAAAGTTGAAGAAATCACACTACCAATACCAAATTCATCAGAATAATCGACATGATTATCACCCGACCACATAGAACTAGTATATTTAATCGTTGTTCCATATGCAGCTCGAGAGAAATAGAATATCTTACCAATATTATTTGTTTCTTTAACTGCTTCATAATTACACTTAGCCCATAATGTAGGCCATTCATTGTGCAATTTTTCTGCATCTCCTCCAGCAATTACTGCATCAGTTGGTAAATATTCACCAAAATCTGCCATCCATCCGGATAAGCCTCTTCCAATCAAGTTCATCTTAATTATGTTTTTATACCATTCATAAGCTTCTTTATTAGTTAAATCAACAATACCTGCATCAAATGTAGTTGATTTTATTAAATAAACTGATCCGTCTTTCTTCTTAACTAAATAATTATTTGCTTTTGCCTCTTCATATAATTTAGAATCAAATTTTAAGAAAGTATTAATGTACCCTAAGAATTTTACTCCATCATCATTTAATTCCTTAATACATTTATCCATATCTTTATAATGATTTTCATCTAATGACCAGTTCCAATATACTTGGCTTCCAAATTCAGTTACAATTTGACCAGACCAATCTTGACACCAGACTGCAGAGATTTTACATCCTAATTTTTTCATTTCATGATATTTTTCCATCATTACTTCACTTCCACCTTGTGTTGCTAATATTACTCCTTTATTAACCCAATCTGGAAGAGGTATTTGATGCCCATAATATTCATTAATTTTATTAACTAAATCTAAGAAATTATCTTCTTCTAAAACAACTATTTCTTGAGGAATTTCTCTAAAACTTAAAACCGTTTCATTCTTTTTAAAGTTAAAAGTTGAATATGCTTGAGAAGAACATCCGACAAAATATTTTTTACTCGACATAAATGTCGGTGAAGAATAATATGTTTGATGATCTTTAAATTTAGCTTTATGATCAGGATTTACTCCAAAGATTTTTTCTCTTAGAAATTTTTTCGCAATTTTTAATACTTGTTGATGTTCACTAACCCAAATAATTACTTTTTGACCCTTTAAATTAAAATGGGTGAATTGTTCTCCACATCCATAAATACATTCATCTTCATATCCAGGAAGCGATATAGAAAAACGGTTATATGATGAATCATCTATTCTAGGTGTAATAGTTAATTTATTGTCGTCAAGATCAATAGCCAAAGAAGCTGAAACATCTCCATTAGAATAATAGAAAAAGTTCCCTTCCTTTTTTACAAATCTTAAATGACAAACATCTTTTAAATGATCTTTTGTAGTAAAAGAACCTCTCGACATTTTATATTTAGCTTTACCTCTTGCTAATGTCAAGTTAATTGAATTAGTAGAAAGTTTTGCAATTATATTATTTATTTTATTCATAAAAAACATCATCCTTATATATTAATTATAAAATTATTACTTATAAATTGATAGATTAAATTGTCAAAGATATCTTTATTTTTTTGTTTTATACTCACAAAAAATTAATTCTAAAATAAAAAAAGGTGTATCTACTAAAAGATAAACTCACCTAGTTTTACGTGTTAAAGTAATCTGCTATTTATTATTTATATTTCTAATTTACTAGTTAGAATATTAATTATTAATCACAAAAAGATTTTATTTATATTTTTTAAATATGATCACTCTGATTATTCAAAACTTTTATAAATCTTTTCTAATCACAATTTATGTTTAAATCAATACAATGCTTCAGATATTAATCCTTCTTTTTTAATAAGTTTTTCAAAAAATAGCATTATACTATTTAGAATTTTCATCAGAAGTTACTTCTGTAATATCATTAGAAGAGGTTTCTTGATTAGTATCACTATTTTGAGAATCAACTGATGTAGAAGGTGTATTATCAGAAGATGCCCCAATAATAGGTATCATTGCATCACAACTAACAAGTGCAAAGCCAAGAATAAAACATAAAATAACCTTATTAATTTTCATATTATTTTCCCTCCATTTTTTTATATTATATTAGTTTAATCCAAAAAAAACAAGTTTTTTTAACTAGTTAAAACTAGTTAGATAAAAGAATATTACAACCATTTTTTATTATCATACAAACAATATTTATATAATTAATGAAAGCGCTTCCCTATTTTTGTTAAAAAAGCAATTTAATCATATTAAAAAAACAAATATCGACTACTTTTTTAATATTTTTAAATATAAAGTAAAATCAAAGGAGATAAATTATGAAAATTACAAAAATACTAATGCCTTTAGTATTGGCGTCTTTAATTTTTGTTGGATGTGGAAATCCTTCTATTTCTGGAAATCCTACTGATTCTCAAAAACCAACAACATCACAAACACCAACTGAAGGAAACACAAGTGGTGCAAAACCTACAACAGGTACTACTTCATCATCTCCAACAACAGTCATACCTCCAGTAGAAGTTGTTGAAGATAAAACAAAAGATTACAAAATCTTCTCAAAAGCACCTGTTATTAGATTTAACACCGAAGCAGATTTATCATTTGCTACTACACCAACTAAAGATTCTGATAAACCAGAAGTACCAGGTACTTACACAATAACTAATTGTCCAGATGAATACAAAATGGATGGTGTTCCTGGTGGAATGAAAGTTAGAGGTAATTATACTAGTAACTATAAAAAGAAACCATTCAGAATTAAATTTGATAAGAAACAAAATATTCTTGGCTTAAATGAAGGAAACAAATTCAAAAAATGGGTATTACTCGCAGATGTTAAAGATACATCAATGTTAAGAAACTCTTTAGCATTCTATTTAGGAAGAAATATCCTTTCTGATGATTTATTCTCAAGTGATTTCACTCCAGCTCATCTTTATATTAATGACAACTATTGGGGATTATATATTGTCGCTGAACAAAAAGAAGTTAAAAATGGTAGAGTTAATGCCCCTGAACCACCAACAGATGATTATGCAGGAACTGATATTGGTTATTTATTTGAATTAGATCACTACTATCAAGGTGAAGCAAATAAAGGTTTAGATGGTGATCCAACATTTGAAGTAAATTATTCACCTAAAGCAACTACAATGTATCATCCTGGAGAAAACTTAGGCGATACACAAACAAAAATTTATTGTGAAAAAGGTTATACTATCGGAAGTGATATTACAAATCGAGAAACACAAGTTCCTTATATTAAAAATAGAGTCGAAATTACTTACACTGCTATATACGATGCAATTGAAAATAATAAATTCTATGATATCGTTGATGAACATTTAGTTGAATCAACAGAAACTGATCCAGAAGTCGCATTATCTAAATTCATTAATATTGATTCATTCGTTTCTATGTATATCTTAAGTGAACTTGCTTGTGACCCAGATGTTGGTTACTCATCATTCTATTTCTCATTTGATGCTTCTCAAACAGGTGACAAATTAGTTACATTAAACTGCCCTTGGGATTTTGACTCATCATTTGGTGTTAGAAAAGGAACAGTAGAAGATAGTAAAGGAATCTATGCTGGTGTATCACATAACCCATGGTTCAACTTACTTGCTTCAACAGATTGGTTTATGAATAGAGTTGCAGCAAAATGGAATAAATTAGTTGAAGCTAAATTATTTGAACGTGCTAATGAAATGTTAAATAACTTCTCTAAATTATACGAAGAAGAATATGCAATGAACTTCAACAAATGGACTCATATTATGGGTAATAACTATGAAACAAGTTTTGAATTAAGAGATGAAGCAAAAAGATTTAAAACACAAGCTCAAGCAAAAGATTTCTTAGTTAATTGGTTCAATGCTCGTGTTAGTGAATTAACTTCTTTATTTGTAGCTAAAAAAGACTATGCTAAAGAATTTAAAGAATTCAAAGCAAATGCTGCTGCAGTTAGATTAGAAGCAGAAGATTCAGAAACTACCGGAACAATTAAAGAAAATTTAACTGAAGATATTTCCGGAAAAAAATATGTTGGTGAATTAGATGGTGGAATGGGAAAAACCATGAAATTCACATATACTGCAGAAAAAGATTTAACAGCATTATTATCCTTTGGTTTATCAGCTAGAACAGTAGATAGAAGAGTCGGAGAGATGTTCTCTATTAAAATAAATGGTGTCGAGTTATTAGACTTTGATGATTCAGCAATCCCTGCTCAATCTGGTGGAAAAGATTATCATTATTGGACGACAAAAGATGTTGGCTTTATTGATCTAAAATCAGGCGCAAATACTATTGAATTAACAGCAAAAAATGTCTGTACAAACTTCGATTATATTGATTTATTTATTCCAAACTAATTATTTTATTAGTATAAGAGTGTCGCAAGGCACTCTTTTTTATTGCATAAGCCATTTAAAATTTACCTCATTTTAACCAAAATATTACAAAAAAAGCATTCTCATAAAAAATATAATGAATTTAATAATAATTTAGCAGTCAAATATTGACAGTGCTAAAAAATTGATTATACTAATAATTAGCACTTATCAATCACGAGTGCCAAAAGGAGAAATATTATGAAAGAAACATTACAATTCCAAACAGAGTCAAAAGAGTTATTGAATTTAATGATTAATTCAATTTACTCCAATAAAGAAATTTTTTTAAGAGAGCTTATTTCTAATGCATCAGATGCTATCGATAAATACAAATTCCTTGCATTTAATAGTAATGGAACTATTCCATTCAAAGAAGGCGAGATACATCTTAGTTATGATGAAACTAATCATACAATAACAATTTCTGATAATGGTATCGGTATGTCAAAAGAAGATATTATTAATAATCTTGGTACTATTGCTAAATCTGGATCAAAGGATTTTATGAATAAATTTAAAGAAGCAAAAGAAAAACAAGATATTAATATTATTGGTCAATTTGGCGTCGGTTTTTATTCTGCTTTTATGGTCGCAGATAAAGTTGAAGTATTAACAAAAGCAAATAATGAGCCATCTTATTTATTCTCTTCTAATGGTAAAGATAACTTCACTATTGAAGAAAAAGAGAAAGATGATGTAGGTACAATAATTACTTTATATTTAAAAGAAGATATTGAAGATGAAAACTATTCGCAATTTGCCTCTAGATGGAAGATTGAAGAATTAGTCAAAAAATATAGTGATTATGTTCGTTATCCTATAAAAATGACCATCGTTAACAAAGTCTTAAAGAAAGATGAAAATGGTAAAGAAATTGAAAATGAATATGAAAATGTTTATGAAGAAAAAACACTAAATTCAATGATTCCTTTATGGAAAAAGAATAAATCAGAAGTTGAAGAAAAAGACTTAAATGAATTCTATAAAGCAAAATTTAATGATTTTGAAGATCCATTATTTTCTTTATTTGTCAAAGTTGATGGTGTTATTACTTATTCTTCTTTATTATTTATTCCAAGCCATGCTCCATATAATCTTTATAGTGAAAATTATGAAAAAGGATTACAATTATATGCAAAAAATATCTTTATAAAAGATAAATGCCCTGAATTAGTCCCTGATTATTTAAAATTTGTTCGTGGTTTAGTTGATTCTGATGACTTTAATTTGAATATTTCTCGTGAAATACTTCAATCATCACCAATATTAAAAAAAATTGCTAATAATGTAGAAAAGAAAATCATTGATGAATTAAAGAAAACAAAGGAAAATGATTTTGAAAAATATAAGAAATTTTGGAACATTTATGGTGAACATATTAAATATGGACTCTATTCTTCTTATGGTGAAAAAAGCGATTTATTGAAAGACTTATTAGTATTCCCTTCTTTGAATAAAGAAAACAATGATTATATTTCTTTAAAAGAATATGTTGATAATATGAAAGAGAATCAAAAATTTATCTATTTTGCTGCAGGTGATACAATTGATTCAATTAAACTTTTACCTCAATTAGAAAAGTATAAAAAAGAGGAAATCGATGTATTGTTATTAGATAAAAAAATCGATGAGTTTACTTTGATGGTTCTTGCAAAATATATGGATAAAGATTTCAAATCAATTTCTGATGAAACATTGAATGAAGAAATTAATCAAGAAGAGAAAGATAAGATTGATTCATTAAGTGTAAATCATAAACGTTTCTTAGATAACATTAAAGAATCATTAAAAGATAAAGTAGATAATGTTGTCTTCTCTTCTAAATTAATTGATTCACCAGTATGTATTTCAACTAAACAAGGTCTATCATTAAATATGGAAAGAACTCTCGACGAGCAAAAAGGATTTGAAGATGAAACACCAAGAGCAATTAAAACACTAGAGATTAACCCAGATCATGATTTATTTAAAGCTCTTATCAAACTAGAAAATAATGATGAAGACACGAAAAATTATGCATCAATTCTATATGATGAAGCATTATTACTTGAAGGAATAGAAATTAAAGACAAGCACGATTTTGTTAAAAAACTCAATGAAGTAATTGTAAAATCTATCAATAAATAATTTATGTGATGTTCGTTTGAACATCACTTTTTTATAAAAAAATCTTGTCTAGAAATATTAGACAAAAAGAAATAAATTTTATCAATGTAGAAATGTTTTTATTAAAAGAAAAAGTTTGATATATTAAACTACTTCCTAACAAGTTGAAGTTCATTATTATCAAACATATGATTTCAAAATGGCTTGGGCAGCTGGATTCGAACCAGCGCTAACCTGTTTCAGAGACAGGTGACTTACCACTTGTCCATGCCCAAAAGTAAATTTAAAATACAATTTATATATTATTACTCATCATAAAAATATACAATATAGTTGCAATAAAATTATGACTATATTTTTTAGAAGTATTTTGATAAAATAGAATAGTAAAAGAAAACATTCTAATTAATAAATACTTTTAATATAGATTTTATCTTTTATTATCATTTAAAGAAAGGAATAAAAAACTCTATGAATCTAAAAATTGCCCAAGTAATATTGGAAGATTATTTTAATGAATGTGATTTAGATTTTGAATTTGAAAAAATAGCTGATGGAATTAGGGCTAGTTCTCAACTATCACTAAATGGTATTGATGGAGCCATTTTCACTGATATCGCAGTTTATGATGGATTATTATCAGTTTTATTTATTTGTGATTTAATAGATCGTAATCAAATTACATTACATTTGATCGATAAATTTAATGCAAATGAGTCATATTTAACTGCATTTATCAGTCAAGATGGTTATTTAACAATTAGATGTAATGTTCCTTTTGTTAATGAAGCAAATCTAGCTAATGCATTAGATTTTGTATTTGGTAGAATTACTGATGAAGAAGTAAAAGATAATTTTATTACATTAACAAAACTAACTTATCAAGAAGAAGAAAAAGAATAACATAATAAAAAGATGAAGTTTGCTTATATATTACTTCATCTTTTTTTTGTTCTAAATAATAAAGTTATCGACTAGAATTTTTCCGTATTCTTCTCCTAATTTGAAACAATCTTCTGTCGTATAATGGTAAATACCATCACATCCACCAATATTTGAATGTCCCCCAATTTCAAAATTCATGCCATTTAGATCTTTTGTTGATGCATTAATTAAGAAATTCATATCACTTTCTTCTGATAATGTTTTCTTTGTTTGGTTTAAAGTGTCAACTGCACTATAAGTTAATCTTTTACCATCATAGATGGTACAATCAACAAAGGCGATTGATTCTCCTTCTTCATATGGTGCATAAGAAGCAAATTCTTCTCTAAACTCACCAAGTAAATTACGCATTGATACTAAATAATCAGTTGCTTGTTGAACACTATTTGCATCAGATTCTCCTTGATGCCATAACCAAGCTTTGACAACTGGTTTAAAACCCATATCTTCAATTAATGCTAAATTATTATGAACAAATAATTTTGTTTCATCCCATAATACTTTTCCATCATCTTTTGTAGCTTTCCAGTTGTAGTCATTATGACCTGAAAAACCTGCGCCAGAGAAAGCACTCTTAATTAAGAAAATAGGTTTTTCTTCAGATGCATAATCTCTTAAAACATGAGTTAAGCCAATTTCAGGTCCCATATCATTTTGCGAATACCCCATTCCTAGTTTTGTAGGTAAGAATTTCCCTGCCATATTATCTTCCATATTTGAAGCATAACAATTTGCACTAGGGTTACCTCCTCCATAAGGATAATATCCTCTAAATGAAGTTTGGACTTCATTAATACCATCAACAAATGGTTGCATATCAATATCACGAGTATCTAAATACTTTTTTAACCATTGTTGTCCATTATCAAAATATGTACTTCCATGCATATTTGATTGTCCAGACATAACAATTACTGCTACTTCATTATCTTCAACAATTGGTGTTTGACTTGTTGTAGGATTAGTATTTCCTCCACATGAAACGTTAACGCATAGCATAGTAACTATAGTAGATAATAAAAAGAAAAATTTAAGTTTATTCATATATGAAATCTCTCCTATTTAATTTTATTATACATATTTTATAATTAACAATTAGTACATATTTTACTATTCGAATATGACAATAATGCGATTTATCTTCTTAGATAAAAAAAATGTCATCCCTACAAAAAGTAGAAATAACATTATTTTTTTCAAATAAAACTAATTATTTCATTGATTTTTTAGTTAAATTTCTTTTATTTCTTGCAGATAATTTTTTGCTGATGAGAGAATAAATTGCAAGACCTAAAACCGCAACAACAACTACACTTAATAATGTATAATAAGGAACCATATTTGTATAAGCTCTAACTTGTCCCCACATAATAATAACTGCATCATTATATGTACCAAAATCATTCATAATACCACATCTTGCGACTGTCTTTTCATCTGGATATTGACACGATAATTTATTTTCTATACCTAAATAAGGATATATGATTGCACTTTTGCCTTCTTCCAAAGAACCAGAGAATAAATAAGATAAATCATATCCTTCATTTTCTAACCAAGTTTCTTCATCATTTATTGATGAATTAATTGTAGATTCTGCGATACAAGTATAGATCTTTCCATTAAATGAAACCATATCGCCTTCAATATATTCTTCACTACTATTAAATTCATTAGACTCAAAGTAATCTTCATTTGTTGGAAGAATGCCTCCTTCAGAAGATTGAATACATCTATACAAAGTGTTGTTATAGATGCAGTAATCTTGAATCTCTTCTTCTTCATCATAACAATATTCATATGTAGAAGAATAAGATGCTGGTCCATACCAATTTGCAGTTAAATCAAAGATCTCATCACCAACAATAAATGGTGTGTAACCAACATAATCCATGTTAACTGCAGCATTTTCTGGACTTGATAAATAATCTAAGAAAGCACAAGCTAAGTCAACTTGACCACCTTTAGGAAGAGTCCAAGCGTCATACCAAATATTTCCTCCATCATCTGGAACATAATATTCTAAATTTAATTCACCTTCTCTTTCTTCAATAGCAGTATCAATAGAATAACAAGCATCACCTGACCAAGCAAGATTGATTTTAATCTTACCAGTAATAATATCATTCTTACCTGAATCAACTTCAAATCCGAAAATATTCTTTTTAACAGAAATTAATTCCTCTTTAACAATTTGAATCTTCTCTTTATTTTCTTTATCTGATTCACTTGATCCATCGAGTTTAAAATCAAAGATTTCTTGAATATAGTTATTATATGCATCTAAATCTGCTTGTGATGCATCATCTTTTAAATATGCTTCCTTTAATTGATTGAAATATTCATCTTCATTAGAATAATGATGCATTAATCCAACTACATAAGTATCACGCATAGAATTTTTTAAAGAAATGACATCTTTATAAGTACTATCCCAAAGAATATTCCAAGATTTAACATCTTCTTGAATTGTTTCTGTGTATTCAGAATCATAAATTAATCCTAAAGTACCCCACATATAACCGACTGCATAAGAATCAAGATTAACTACCTTATCATCTTTTTGTACTTCCATATCTCTTAATTTACTTCTAATAGCTTGAGATGCATATTGTTCATAATTTGGAACTTGTGTAGCGATATCATCAAATGGGACAATTAAATCTTCTTTTACCATTTTTTGAATCATATAATCTGATGTACAAATCAAATCATATGTACCTTCTTTTTGAAGTGTAAATTGGTTATACATTGTTTCATTTGTATCGTAAGTATAATAGTTAATTGTACAACCTGTTTCATTTTCAAATTCAGCGATTACATCTTTATAGTCTTCATCACCAGAAGAAATGTAGTCATCACAGTTATAAATAGTTAATGTTTTTCCGGCGAATGGTTTTGATAAATCTTCAGAAATATCTTCATTATTCCCTCCACAAGAAACTAAAGCTAAAACAGTGATTAAAGAAGAGACAACTAATAAACCTGTAATTTTATTTTTCATGATTATATCCTCCTACTTTCTTCTAGATTTAGCTTGAGATGAAGCTTTTTTATTGTTATAAATTGTAATACCGATAACTGTTGCTAAAACAATTAAGAAGATGAAAGTTGTTAACGCTCTAACTTCAGCAGGAATTGGATGCTTTGTAACAATCTTTTGAATATATGTAGAAATTGTTTCAAAAGATGGTTCTTTTAAATATTGAGTGATAACAAAATCATCGAGAGATAATGTGATTGAAATTAAAAATCCGGATAAAATGCCAGGAATAATTTCTGGAAGAATAATCTTAAATAAAGCATACCAAGGTGTAGCACCTAAATCTAAAGCTGCTTCATATGTTGAAGAATCCATTTGAACTAATTTAGGTTTGACATTTAAATATACAAAGGCAACTGTTAAGACAACATGACCTACTACTAAAGTAAAGAATGTATAACTTGTGTTTAAAGTTTTAAATAAAACAGCAAGTGATAACGCCATAACAATTTCTGCATTAACAACAGGTAATTGTGTCATTGTTTCTACTGTTTTATTGTATTTTTTCCCTGAATAAAATACACCAACTGCTCCAAGAGTTCCTAATATAGTAGATATAATAGCAGATACTACTGCGATTAAAACTGTATTACCAACTGCAGTCATTAAATCTTTATTTTGGAATAATCGACCATATAATTCTAATGAGAAACCTCCCCATACACCAACTTCGTCAGTTGCAGTGAAAGAGAATATAACAAGAACAATAATTGGAAGATACATTAATAATAAGATTAACCATACATAACTTTGAGCAAGGATTTTTGCCAATTTAGGATGTTTTACCATATTGATCTCCTTCCTTGTTCACCTCTATCAAATTTACGTGTTATATAAACACTAATTCCGATTAAGATTAACATAATTAACGCCATAAATGAACCAAAGTTCCAGTCTGCTTGGCCAAAATATAAATCGATATATGATCCGAATAAAACAACATTATATTCAGATAAAATATCAGAAATAACATAAGAAGATAATGTTGGCATAAATACCATTGTAGCAGCAGAAACAATACCAGGCATTGTCATAGGAATAATAACTTTAAAGAAAGTTTGTACCTTATTTGCCCCTAAATCTGCACTTGCTTCAATTTGTGATTGATCCATTTTTAACATAGTTGTATATAAAGGAAGAATGACAAATGGTAAATAGTTATAAACCAAACCGATTGAAGTAGTTAATGTAGAATTTGCACCAGTTGAAATACCAATCCAGTTGAGTAAATCTCTAGTTGCACCTGTTCTAATAACAAAGTTAATCCACATTGGCATAACAAACATCATAACTAATACTGTTGATTTATTTAATTTTTTATTTGCTAAAATCATCGCTAAAGGATAACCGATTAATAAGCAACAAACAGTATTAATAATTGCATAGACGAAAGAAATAATTAATACATTTACATTTGTAGAATCTGAGAAGAATTTAACAAGATTTTGGAAAGAAAGATGTCCACCCTTATTTGAAAATGCGTAATAAACAATAAATAATACTGGGATTACAACAAATAAAATAAGGAATAATACATATGGAAAAGATAAGTATTTTCTCTTAAAATTAAATTTCATATTTAGATAAATCGTCCTTTAATTTTAATTTGATTTTACTTGGATTGATTTTAACACTTACCTTATCAAATTCATTCCATGTCCATTCAGTATCTACAACAAAATCTTCTTCATCTTCAGTTCTAATGATTAATTGGTAGTGATCGCCTTTCCAAACCATTTGGATAATTTCACCAACAATATTACCTGCTTCTAAATCATCACTGATTTCAATATCATGCATATCGACATCAACGATAACATCAAGATCATTTAAATCATATTTTTTGCCTTTTGCAATAAAATATCCATCCTCATCTAATGAAGATCCTTCAACTAATTGAGTGACATCACAATCCCAAGTTGCTCCAGCAAATACGACTTTATTATTTTTATTAATATATCCATCTTCATAAACATTTGAAGTGAATTCACGTTCCATAATTTGGATTAAATCTGGTGCGATAGAAAGTCCGACTTCAATATCAACTGGACTATCTTCTGTTGATTGAATCAATACTTCATTATTACCGACCATTGCAGTAAATTGATAATGAATACCTTTAAATATTTTTGAAATGATTTTTGCATTTACATTACCTTTATTTACTGGAACAATCTTAATATCTTCTGGACGAACAACAACATCAACTTTTTCATTGATTGGGAAATCATCTACACAATCCCAAGTTGAAGTTAAGAATCTAACCTTTTTTGATCCAGTCATTGTACCAACATAAATATTAGATTCACCAATAAAGTCTGCGACGAAAGCATTCGCAGGTTCATTATAAATATTCATAGGTGATCCAATTTGTTGAATTTGTCCATCTTTCATAACAACAATTGTATCAGACATTGTGAGTGCTTCTTCTTGATCATGAGTAACATAGATAAATGTAATACCTAATTTTTTATGCATAGCTTTTAATTCTAATTGCATTTCTTTTCTCATTTTCAAATCTAATGCACCTAAAGGTTCATCTAATAATAAAATTTCAGGTTCATTAACAATTGCTCGAGCAATTGCAACTCTTTGTTGTTGACCACCAGATAAAGTGGTAACATTTCTTGATTCAAAAGCTTCAAGATC
Organism: Caryophanales bacterium; assembly: GCA_029006735.1. Classification (GTDB taxonomy): domain Bacteria; phylum Bacillota_I; class Bacilli_A; order RFN20; family CAG-449; genus UBA3210. The sequence goes on along the minus strand of JAQXGN010000062.1, from coordinate 12,392 downwards.
AACAATCTTTAATGCAGCAACAACTTTTTCGTCAATCTCTTCACGAGTATATTTTCTATATTTTGTTACTACATTACCTTTTTTATCTTTTGTTTTATAAGGAAGTTTTCTCAATTTTAAACCGAATGCAATATTATCATATACATCTAAATGTGGGAATAATGCATAACGTTGAAAAACTGTGTTTAAAGGTCTTTTATATGGTGGTAATTGACCAATATCTTGACCATTTAATAATATTTGACCACTTGTTGGAATCTCAAATCCAGCAATCATTCTTAGTGTTGTAGTTTTACCACAACCAGAAGGTCCTAAGAAAGTAACAAATTCGCCTTTCTTTACATTGAGGTTGAAGTTTTCAACCGCATAACTATCGTCAAACTTTTTGTTAACGTCCTTTAATTCAAGGATAATTTCATTATTAGCCATTTCTAATCCTCCTACTAAATTTAGAAATTTGGTGGGCTGCTAACCCAAATTACTTTGCAAATTTTATCTTTTACATTATGCAGATAATGAGTCTTTATACAATCAAAGTAGAATGTTTCCCCTTTTCTAACCTTTATCCTCTTATTATCAATACATAATAGAATCTCTCCTTCTAATACATAGCCGAACTCTTGTCCTTCATGAGGATAATCAACTTCAGTTTCTGAATGAGGATAAATAATAACTAAGATTGGTTCCATTTCATTTTTTTGAGCGTTTGGAACTAACCACTTAATCTTGTATCCATCATATTCTTTTTCAAAGTAATCATTACTAGAAAAGACAATCTGTTCAGGAGATTTTTCTTGAAAGAAATCACCTAAATTTGTTCCAAGAGCTTTCAAGATATCTTCCAAAGTAGAAATTGAAGGTTCTGTAAGATTATTTTCTAATTGAGAAATATAACCTTTTGTCAATTCTGTTCTATTTGCTAATTCTTCTTGCGTTAAATTTAATAGAATACGAATTTCTTTAATTTTCTTCCCTAAATTCATCTTCTTCTCCTTCAGTTAATTGGTTTACAATCTTTAACTAATTTGTTTAGTAATTGTAAACTTTACGATAGAAATTATAAAGATAGAAAACTAAAAAAACAACAAAAAATTAACTTTTTTTTAACAATTGAAAAATTGGTAAATCTAGACTACTTTAGTAGTCTAATATATAAAAAAATAATGAGATTTTGAATGATTTTTCTAAAAAAAATATGAGCATAAGTCAAAAAAAAGACTAGCTATTATCAATGAAGATAATTTACTAGTCTTTTCCCATATTTTATTTATGCTTGAAGTTAAAAGTTGTTTCAATCCTTTAAAAGAATTTTAATTAATCAAAAAGATTATTTTTTTAGTTTATTAAAAAAAAGATTGGGATTTACCAATCTTAATTAATTAATAATGATTTCTACGAGCCATTTCTGATTTAAGTTTTCTTTTCATACCTGGCTTTAAATAGAATTCACGCTTTCTTGCTTCTTGGAGGGTACCAGCTTTGTTAACTTGTCTCTTAAATCTGCGTAATGCGTCATCTAATGTTTCGTTTTCTCTAACTACTGTTTTTGGCATTTTCTTCACCCTCTTTCCTTTAACCATTATGATTATAGAGAAAAGAAGATATAAAATCAACAATTATTTTTCTTTTTTAATAAAATTTGATATTTTGTCGAAAAATAAAATGAAAACATGAAAATTGAGTTTCACTATTTTTTTCTATTTATTTTCCTTAAACTCTTTTATAATATAAAAGATAGGTGTTATAGATGAATTACGTTCCATTACATATACATACAGGATATACATTTTTATCTTCTTCTCTTAGAATTGAAGATCTAATTACTATTTGTAAGAGAGATGCTTTTTCCTATATTGGAATAAGTGATTTTAATAATGCTTATGCTTATCCATGTTTTTATCATCAATGTATAAAGAATAATATTCATCCACTTTTTGGTATATCTTTAAACATTGAATTTAATAAAACTGATTTCTATATTTGTTTATACATTAATGATGAATTAGGTTATAAGAATATATGTAAACTTCAATCATATGAAAAGATTTCTCAAAAAACATTATTAGAACATTCAAAAGGATTAACTTTAGTTGTTCCTTGTATTTCTAATAAGCTTATTCGTTCTTTATTGATTAATAAAGATCAAAAATTGTCTTCCCTATTATTATCATTAAAAGGTGAATTTAATGATATTTATTTAGGAATTGAAATATATTGTAAAGATGATGAAAATGTAATGAATATTGCTCGTGATTATGCTTTTTCTCACACATATAAAACATTATGTTTTCCTAAGCATTTATATAAAAACAAGAATGATGCTTTAGAGATTAAGATTTTAAATGCAATTAAAAATAATGAAAAATTGGATTCATTTGAAGAAGAAAATGGACCATATTATTTTCTAAATGAAAAAGCAGTCAATACGCTTTATTTAAAAAACGAAATCGAAAACACATTGAAATTAGCGTCTTCAATCTCTTTTGATTTTAATAAATCAAGAGGCACTTTATATAAATATCCAATAAGTATTAATCCAAAAGAACTAATTTATTCTAAATCAATAAAACGTTTAAAAGAATTATCGCTATATAATGATACTTATATTTCTCGTCTTAATTACGAGTTAGATATCATTGAAAAAATGGGTTTTCTTGATTATTTTTTGATTGTTCAAGATTATGTGAATTATGCGAAAAATAGTGATATTCCAGTTGGTCCAGGTAGAGGTTCTTCAGCAGGATCTTTAGTATCATATTGTTTAAATATTACTGAAGTTGATCCAATTAAATATGGTTTATATTTTGAAAGATTTTTAAATCCAGGAAGAACTTCATTACCAGATATCGATATTGATATTGCCGATAACTCTCGTAATCAAGTCATCGATTATGTCTTCTCTCATTTTGGTGAAAAAAAGACTGCTAATATTGTTACTTTCCAAACTATTGGAGCAAAACAAGCAATAAGAGATATTGGTCGAGTTTTCTCTTTTAATCAAATTGATATTAATACCCTAGCAAAAATGTTATCTAATAATAAAACATTAGAAGAAGAAAAGTTAAATAATGATGAATTAAAAGAATTAGTCAGCGACAATTATTTTGCTCGTATTTTTAATCTAGCTAAGATGATTGAAGGATTACCAAGACAATCAGGTTTACATGCTGCAGGAATCATCATAAATAATACAGAATTAGAAGATATTATCCCAACTAAAAAAAGTGAAGATAACAAACTTATTTGTCAATACGAATCAATTTATTTAGAAGAACAAGGTTTCTTAAAAATGGATATTTTAGGTTTAAGAAACTTATCCTTAATTCGTAGTATGGAAAATCGTTTGCCTAGCCAAATTCAAATAAGTTTAGATGATGAAAAAACATTTAAAATATTATCTAAAGGATTAACTAAAGGTATATTTCAACTTGAATCTGAAGGTATGAAAAATGCATTAAAAGAAGTAAAAATAAAATCATTTGATGATATTGTTGCTCTTCTTGCCTTATATCGACCAGGACCTATGGAATTTATTAAAGACTATGCTCTTAATAAAAACACAAATAAACAAATCAATTATATTAATTCTACTTTAGAAGAAATATTAAAGCCAACCTATGGGGTTATTATTTATCAAGAGCAAATTATTAAAATCGCTCAAAAAGTCGCATTATTTACTCTTTCTGAAGCCGATTTATTTAGACGCGCTATTTCTAAAAAGAATGAAGATAAATTAATTGAATTAAAAAATAGTTTTATTTCTGGTGCTTTAAAAAATCAATATTCCTATGATGAAGCAAATAAAATCTTTAATTTAATTGAAAAATTCGCGAATTATGGATTTAATAAATCTCACTCTGTTGCATACGCTTTAATCACTTATAAAATGGCATATATTAAAGCCAATTATCCAGAAGTATTCTTCGCTTCTTTACTAGATTATTTATCACTATCTGATAATAAATATACTCAAATCAATCAAGAGATGAAATATTTCACTATTCAATTGGAACTACCAAGTATTAATCAATCATCGCAAAATTATATTATAAATGGAAAAAAACTACTAATCCCATTAATTGGAATAAAAGGATTGCCAATTAATAGTGTTGAAGATATTTTAAATGAAAGAGATTCAATAGGATTATTCAAAAATCTCAATGATTTCATTTCTAGAATGTTCAAATATCATATTACATTAAGTCAAATTAATACCTTAATTGATTCAGGTGCATTCGATGAATTTAAATACAATCGTAATACATTAAAACATCAAGCAAAAACTATTTTTGAATATGTTAATAAAGATTTATATCACTTAGCTAATCTATCAAAGGAGGAACAGGAATTACTATTACCTGCGGTAGAAATATACAAAGAAGATGAATTAGAAAAATTACAAAATGAGGTATCTACTTTGGGCATCTTATTATCTGGTTCATTCTTCTATAAATATCAAAATGCTTTAAAGGGGAAAAATATTTACCCTATAGAAAAGATATTAAATTCAACTTCTTATCATAATATTGGAGTTATTGTTAAAGATGTTAAAACTATTCAAACAAAACAAAAACAAACCATGGCTTTTGTTACTGCTTTTGATGACTCAATGGAAATATCACTAACTGTATTTTCTCGTTATTATGATTTATACAAACATCTTCTTTTCAAGGGAAATGTCCTTTGTGTTCAAGGAAGAATATCTTTTGATGAGATTAAAGGTTACTCGTTTATCGTATCAAAAATAGAAAATATTAAGGAGGATAAATAATATGAAACTTTATGTCATTGATGGAAACTCTTTATTCTTTAGAGCGTATTATGCTACATCTTTCACTGGCAATATTATGAGAAGAAAAGATGGATTCCCTACTAATGCAATCTTTGGCTTTTCTAATATGATTTCTAAAATCATCTCTTCCTTAAAAGATGATGATAAGATTTTTGTTTCTTTTGATTTTGGTAAAAAAACATTTAGAAGTGAAATGCTATTAGACTATAAAGCTCAACGTAAACCAATCGAAGAAGATTTAAAAATACAATTACCTGTTGCTCGTGAATTATTAAAAGCAATGGGTGTATTCTACTATGAAGAAGAAGGATTTGAAGGCGATGATATTGCTGGAACTATCGCAAAACTTGGTTCTAAAAATGGAATAGAAACAATATGTTATACTTCTGATAAAGATTATCTTCAATTAATCGATGAACATATTAGTGTTTATATGCTAAAAAAAGGATTAAGCGATATTGAAATAATGAATGAAACTTCACTAAAAGAAAAAATGGGTTTAACTCCTTCTCAAATTAAAGACTATAAAGGACTCATGGGAGATCCTAGTGACAATTTAAAAGGTATTCCGGGAGTTGGAGAAAAAACTGCATTAAAATTAATAACTGAACATGGTTCATTAGAAGCGATTATTGAAGCAATGAAGAATGAAAAATCTAAACTTGCACAAAAAATTATCGAAAATCAAGATTATGGTATGTTATGCAAAAAATTGGCGACCATAATTACTGATATGAATCTTCCATTTACTTTAGATGATCTTAATTACAATGGTTATGATTTTAATGAATTATCGACTTTTTATACTAAATATGAATGTTTTTCTTTATTAAAGAAATTAAAACCAAGCGATAAAAGAATACAAAAGAAAGATTCATCACTCAAATTCAAGGATATGGAATTTGAAAAGATTATCGTAAATAAATTTAAAGACATCCCAGAAACAAATATTGTAATTCTTGATCAAGAAAGAGGAAATTATCATCTTGCGCCAATTAATGGAGTTTGTTTCTGTAAAGATGGGATTACGTATTATTTATCTTATAATCAAGCAAAAAAGGATCATGATTTCATTGCATTTATGAAAGATCCAAATAAAAAATTAATTACTTTTGATTATAAAGCTTTAAAGGTTGCTTTATCTAGAGATGGTATTGAAGTTAATGGATTAGAATTTGATTTATGTATTGCTTCTTATCTATATATGCTTAATGGAACATTTAATCCAGACCCTGTAGCAATATATGCAAACTATGGAGCGAATATCTTAGTTAAAACTAATGAATTATCATTATTTGATAATGATGATACTAGTTATAATATGGCGTTTTTCCTTGAAAAAATATACCCTGTCGCGATTAAAAACTTAGAATCAATAAATGCAGAAAAATTATATTATTCAATAGAATTACCACTCGCAGATATTCTTGCAAATATGGAAATAGAAGGTATACCAGTAGATAGAAAAATTCTTGAAAAAATGAATGATGAATATAAGATTATTCTTAATTCTTTATCTGAAAAGATTTATGCATATGCTGGGCATTCATTTAATATTGCTTCGCCAAAACAAGTCGCAGAAGTATTATTCCATGAGCTAAACTTACCACATAATAAAAAAGAATCAACTAGTATTGAAGAACTAAATTTCTTGAGTAAATATCACCCTATTGTTCCTTTACTAATTGAACATCGAAAATATTCTAAATTGATTTCCACTTATACAAGTGGATTACTTTCATATATTTATCCAGATCAAAAAATTCATACTATTTTTAATCAGTATTTGACCCAAACTGGTCGACTTTCTTCTAGTGAACCTAACTTACAAAATATATCAACTAGAACAGAAGAAGGTAAATTAGTTAAAAAAGCATTCTATTATCCAGAAGACTATCAATTATTATCCTTAGACTATTCACAAATTGAATTAAGAATCCTTGCTTCATTATCTTCATGTCAAGAATTAATTGATACATTTAATCGAGATGAAGATATTCATTCTAGAACTGCGATGAGTGTATTTAATGTAACGAAAGAAGAATTAACTCCTGAATTAAGGAGAAAAGCAAAAGCAGTTAATTTTGGAATTATCTATGGAATCTCTGACTGGGGTTTATCTGATCAAATATCTTCTTCTCCTCAAGAAGCAAAAGAAATCATCAATCGCTTTTACATGAAATATAAAGAGGTTAAAGAATACTTTAATCAAGTCTTAGAAAATGCGAATAATAATGGTTATTCTGAGACATATTTTGGTCGCAGAAGATATATTAATGAATTATCCTCTTCCAATTATAATGTTCGCGAATTTGGAAAAAGAGCTGCAATGAACGCCTCTATTCAAGGAACAGGCGCAGATATTATTAAAATTGCCATGATTGATATTGACAATTATTTAAGAAGAAATAATTATAAAACCCGGATGATTTTACAAATTCATGATGAATTAATCTTTAAAGTACCTGAAGAAGAAAAAGAAATAATGCCAAAAATATTAAAAGAATTAATGGAGAATTGCGTTAAATTAAAAGTAAAATTATCAGTTGAAGGCTCATTAGGCAAGTCTTGGTACGACTGTAAATAGATTGGAGAAATTATGCCAGAATTACCAGAAGTTGAAACGGTGAGAAGATCACTAGAACAATTATATTTAAAACGAAGAATTCAAGATGTAAAAGTATTATTACCTCGTATGATCCTTTCTCCACTTGATAGTTTTATTACGTTAATTAAAAACACTACATTTATTGCGTTTAGAAGAAAAGGAAAATATTTGTTTTTAGATTTAGATAATGGTTACACTATTGTATCTCATCTTAGAATGGAAGGAAAATACGTCAAAAGAAATCTAAAAGAACAAATATCAAATCACACTCGAGTTATTTTTTATTTAGATAATGATGAATTGATGTGTTACGATGATTCACGTTCTTTTGGAATTATGATACTTGTAAAAACAAGTGAATCAGATAAAATCAAAGAAATTAAAAAATTAGGTCCAGAACCATTTGATATCTCCTCAGCAAATTATCTTTTAGATAAATATAAAAACAAAAACTTAGAAATTAAACTATGTTTATTAGACCAAGAAATTATGAGTGGGCTTGGTAATATTTATTGTGATGAAGTTTTATATAAATCAAAAATTAACCCTTATAAAAAGGCTAAAGATATTACTTTTTTGGAAGCTCAAGCAATATTAGATAATTCGATTGAAACATTAAATCATGCGATAACTCTAGGTGGTTCTACAGTCTCTTCTTATCATCCAGAAAAAGGAGTCGATGGAAAATTCCAAAACGAACTATTAGTTTATGGAAAAAAAGGATGTCGTTGTGTAAATTGTAATAGTCTTATTAGAAAAGATCGACTAGGAGGAAGAGGAACATCCTATTGTCCAACATGCCAAAATGTCTCAATAAGTATAGGGATAACAGGTAAAATCGCCTCCGGAAAATCTACCGTATTAAAGTATTTAAAAGAATTGGGTTTTCCAACATTTTCTTGTGATGAAGAAGTGACAAGATTATACAAATTAATCCCAGTTAAAAAACGCTTGATTGAAATCTTTGGTGAAGGAGTTTTAAATGATAATTTGACTGTATCAAAAGAATATATTAAAAATGCAATATTAGATTCTTCTGATAAAAAAATAGAATTAGAAAACTTTATTCATCCACTTGTTAAAGAATCAATTCAAAAATTCATTAAAGATAATAAGAACTCGAAATATACAATTGTCGAAGTACCTTTAATGTTTGAAAAAAGAATTTATACTTTGTTTGATTATGTATTAGGTGTAACATGTTCACATTCTTGTCAAATTGATCATCTAAAAACTCGCAACAGCAAATCAATTAATCATGATTTAATGATTGGTCAATCAAATACATTTGATAAAAATGTTGGTAAATGTCACTTCTTAATTAATAATGATGGATCAATAAATGATTTATTTAATCAAGTAAATGAAATACTTTATCAATGTAAATAACATTTAATCTAATTTATTTTAAAGTGCAATCAAAGAAATTTAAAAATCTTTCGATTGCATTTTTTTTTATTCGATAATAAGTAGAACGTGAATATATATCAATATACCAATTACTACCTTGTGAATACATATATTCATTTAAAATGAATTTTTTTTCTTCACTATCTAAAAATGTTAATACAATATTTACTCTATTAATGAATATTTCTTCTGGTGTTCGATCATTTTTCGAACTTTTTAAGATATCAGAAAATGTTTTAGGATTTTTTCCTATAACTCCCCCATCTTTTAATAAATTAATTGCCTCATCATTTCTTCCACTTTTTAATAAACTAGATAACGCAACTTTGTAAGCTTCAAAGATTTCTTTAAGCCTTGAATCATATTTTGTTATTGCCTTCATAATTACTCCTTTATTTATGCCACACCTAAATAATTAAATGGATAAACAAAAAAATCTAGTATTTTGAAAAAAATGCTAGAAATATTAATATTGTATCAAATTAATGTCAAATTTGCTTATTTTTTAGATTAGTATTATCTTTATATAAACTCGCTAAATTATAATAATCTTCAACATTTTTTCTTAATGCTCTTTTTAAATAATACTTACCTTTTAAGACATTTAGTTTGATACCAATACCATGGAGATAATAATCTGCTAACATATAATCTGCATCTGCTGATCCTTTTTTACTTGCTTCTATAAAAAACTCAAAAGCTTTGTGTTTTGATAATTTAAACCCTAAACCTTTGGAAGCCATTAAACCAAGTTGATAATAAGCATCTTTATTTTTCTTGCATTTTAAAAAGAATCTTTTTGCATTATCATAATATTTGTAATCATAAAGATATATTAATCCTAATTCATAATAACCTTTTTCGTAACCTTCTTCTCCTGAAAATAAGAATAGATTACAGGCTTTTGATAGATTTCTTTCTACTCCAATTCCATCGCGATATAATAATCCTAATTCAAATAAACCATATTTATTCTTGTTTTCTGCTAATTTTTCGATGGTTAAAACACCTTCTTTTATTGATTGTTCATCTCCTTGTTTTATTTTGTGTTTTGCATAACTAATAATATCGTATTCTTCTGTATTCATATTTTTTTCCTTCTTTAAGATTAAAATAAAGCATTAATTATATGAAAATAGTCGAATTATGAGATAAAGTATATTTTTCCCTATTTTATTGTTTAAAAATTAAATTCTATTTATAATTTATTAGGTGAATGTCTATTTTATGAAAAATATTGCAAAATTATTGATTCCCTTTATTACATTATTCTCTCTTATTTCTTGTAATAACATTAATAAGAAAGCTTTTATAATGCAAAAAGACAATATTGATACATTTGTTTATGTGAATGAATTAGAATTAGATAGCTTATTATATCAAAAGCAAGATTTCATTCTTGTATTAGGTCAAAATGGCTGTTCTACATGTGATATTATTAAACCTAATTTAATAAGACTAATTAAAAAGAAGAATTATATTATTTATTGGGCCGAAATAAATGAATATTTAAAACTTGCTCCTAAATATAATATCGATGAGAAAATATATTCTGCGACTGTGCAAGTCTATAAAAATGGTCAGATATTAAAATCTTTACCTTATGAAAAGAACTTATATTATGATGAAGACCAAATTGAGTTTACTCTTTCTAAATATACTACTCCATCTAATATTTATCTAATAAATGATTATATTGATTATTCATATACTAATGATTATAAAATGTTAAGATTAGATTTATCTTCTTTTAATGATCTAAAATTAATAAAAGAAAAAGATGAAAAGAATACAGTTTTATTTTCTTGGTATAAATGTCCAGATTGTATATCATTAAAAAATGACTTTCTATTAAAACATATGGCCTCACAAAAAAAGAAAATCTACTTATTTGAAGTAGATTATTTACGTAGTAAAGTGAATGAAAATAGTGAACCAGATTTATCTTTGTTCCATGAATTTGCTAATATGTTTCTCTTTTCTTCATATAAAGAAGGACGTGTACCATCATTTATTACTTATCAAAATAATGAAAAAATTGATATGGCAGTATATTTAAATGATGTTATTGAAAATGAAAATAATCAATATATTGTTAAAGAATCTTTTTATAAAGATTTGATTGGAAAACAAGGTTCTAATTTAGTTGGACTAAAAGAAGAATTATCAAAACTTGAATTAGAATATATCAAAGAATATCTTATTAAAAATCTATAAACAATCTTTGAAGATGTTTACAATATCATCGACATCTAATGGAACATAAGAGTTTAACATTCTACCACCCTTAGATGCATTTTTTGCCATAATAAAGAATTTGTCTTCATTGATTCCTACTTCTTTTAGAGTAGTTGGTATTCCAATAGATTTAATAAATTTTTCTAATTCATCAATTCCTTTATTAGCTAATGAAACTTCATCTTCATCATCTAAAGAGAAGACATTTCGAGCGAATTTAGCGATTCTAGAAGCGACACTCACATCCTTTTTTAAGATATAACGCATCCATTTAGGTGTTAAAATCGCTAAACCTACTCCATGAGTAATATCATAATAAGCCGATAATTGATGTTCCATAGCATGGCAAGGCCATCCAGAATATTCCATACCATAAGAAGGAATACCAGAACAAGCAATAGACGAATTTGTCATTAAGTTTGCTCTAGCGGAATAGTTAGTTGGATCTTTTATTGCAATAGGACAGTTTTTAATAACAGACGATAATATTGTTTCACAAATGCCATCAGAAAGATCACAATCAGTTGTTCTTGAAAAGTATTCTTCAAATATATGGCTCATGATGTCTATTGATCCTGCTGCAGTATGATATGCATTTACACTAAAAGTATATGTTGGATCACAAATTGAAACTGAAGGATAAGTAAATGATCTACCAATCTTTTCATTAGTCTTTAAATTAGAAATTACTCCTCCTCCATCATACTCTGACCCAGTCGCACTTAAAGTAAGAATAGTTACTAGTGGGAGAGCTTTTTTGGCTAAACCTTTTTGATTGACTATCATTTCCCACATATCTCCATCATAAAATGCCCCTACTGCGATTGCTTTAGAACAATCGATCGTACTTCCTCCTCCAACTGCAAGAATTACATCAATATTGTTTTCCTTACATAATTTAACGCCTTCTTCAACGGATTCAACTTTTGGATTAGGTTCTATTCCAGATAGTTCTATTACATTAAAACCTCCCTCATGAAGAATGCTCATGATTTTATCATATAAACCAATACGTTTAATGGATCCTCCTCCATAAGTTAATAAAACATTTTTTCCAAATTGTTCTAAAGAACCATTTAAATGCGATATTTGGTTTTTACCAAAATATAGTTTAGTGGGAATATTTCTTACATAATCTAACATATTTTATCCTCTTTTCTTAGTTTAAGTATATCATTATTAGTTTAGAAATTAATATTTTAGTAATAGTACCAACGTGAAATCACGTTGTTCTGACTGTTCCCTATAAGGGCTAATACTCCACCGACCCATAAATGGCCATGGAAGGTCTGACAACCGTGTCCAATACTTGCTACCCTTTAAAAGGGTCTACATATTCTTTGG
>JAQXGN010000061.1 GCA_029006735.1 Caryophanales bacterium | reverse complement strand
CTTACGATATTTAACACACCAAATAATGTGAAAATATAAATCATAAACGTAGCCTCTTCCTTGTTTCATAAATATAAAATTGTATCTTCCTTTGTTTATATTATATCAAATTATATGACATATGCATAAGTATTTTTTTATGTTTATATCTTTGATATAAAAGTGAGAAAATTCTAGGACATATGTATAAAAATTTTTGAAAATAAAAAAAGAAACTCTAACTCTTGTATAAATACAAAAGACTACGAGTTTCATTATTCGAATATTCTTTTTCTATTTGCATATTAAAAGGACTGAAAGAAATAACCTATCATGATTATTCTCTTTTCAGCCCTTATTATTCTAGAATCAAAACAACATTATTACTTAGCAGCAATAATTGTAACTCTAATTACACCACCGAAATACAAACGACTTGAAGCTTTTTGTGTAATTTCAATCTTTGCTTCCTTTCCTACCATTTCTGCATTAGCTGTAAATTCTGTAAATAAGAGTTCATCAAATTGTCCAACTGTAATTGGGAGTGTATTATATGCTCCTTGTGGAATTAATGTTTGTACAGCATCATTTACTTTAATAGTATTTTTACTTTCGATTTTTGTTCCACCAATCGATGTTGGAGCTGGATTAGTACCAATAGAAACTTGAACTAAACCTTCAGCAACAATAGGGAAATTCCAATATACTGAACCATTACCTGCAATACGAATACCACCAGCATTACCGACATCTCCACCTGGAGTATAACCATCAATACCAACAGCGTTTGATCCTGGAGATAAGAAATCAAAATCATATACATTCATAGTATATGAATATGTTCCACATTCACATCTCCATTTCTTAACAGTTTTTCCACTTGCTGTAGTAAGTGTATCACCTTCAACTTCAACCCAAGTATGAGGTACCATATCTAATTTGTTTTCTCTTTTTTCTCCACAAGTTGAACATTTATCAACTGAAATACCATTTGTAGTATGTGTTGATGCATGATTTGCTGGATCTGTTGGATCAGCTACCCAATTATGACCTAAAGCAGCAATATCAGTAACCTTTTCTAAATGACAATGAGAACATTCATCGACAATTTTACCTGCAGTATCACATGTAGCAGCTACTGATTTTGTTTTATTTTCCACATAAGTATGATCAGTCATAGCAAGTACTACTTCTCTTTTAAATCCACAATCGCTACAAGTTTCAACTAGTAAACCTTTTTCGACACATGTTGCATCTTTTGATTTAGCAACATCTTTTACAAATTTATGAGCACCAAAATCTACTTTTTCAGATCCATTTAAATGCCAGTGATTAGCTTTATCATTGTGCCATTCCTTATTAACAATAGAAGAAGTAACATCGTTACCATTATTAGTATCACTTGAAACACCACTATGATTACATCCCACAAATACACCTAAAGCAAATAGGCATGTGATAATTATTCCAAATTCTTTTTTCATAATTCTTCCTTTCTTTAAATAATTATTAATTTAACAAGAGTTTTTCTCTTTTTTTACCTTTTAGAATAAATATTATTATTCTTCAGCAACCGTCTCTTTTTTTCGTAAAGCTAGAGTGATTACAGTTGCTCCCCAAACAACTACTGCAGCACTAAGAGAAATAGTAACTGCTTTTAATGCGACTTTCCATTTAGCTTCCTTATATCCTAAGATATCAGCTTTCATAGCATTAGAATTGACTAATGCATATAAATTATTATGAGCTGTTCTTCTTAATAAAGCTACGTCTTTTGCATTATTTGCAGAAACATATGGTGTTCCAAATTTACCTGAAGTAGTTAACTTATTATCTTCAACAGAAACTAAGTTAATATCTCCACCAGCATAAAGCATTTGTTTACTGTCCATATAATAATCTGTGTGGAAGTCACAAATAACTGTACCAACGAATCCCCATTCTTTTCTTAATACAGTAGTAAGAAGACGATAGCTACCGCCTGCCCATTCTGTACCGATACGATTGAAAGATGTCATTAAGCCACGTGATTTACCTTCTTTTACTGCAATTTCAAACGCTTTTAAGTAAAGTTCACGCATTGCTTGTTCATCACACCATGTTGCAATACCTTTTGAAGATCTATGTGTTTCTTGGTCATTTAAAGCAAAGTGTTTAACGTTAGCATAGACACCTTTAGCTTGTACACCTTTAATAACAGTCGCAGCCATTTTTCCTGTAAGGAATGGATCTTCCGAATAATATTCAGTATTACGTCCAGAGAATGGTGAACGATGTAAATTAACACCTGGAGCATACCATCCTGGGTATGAAAGACCATCACCACGTTCATTACCAACTAATGCTTCGTTGCCGATAGCATTTGCTTGTTTTGCTGCTAAATCTAAGTTATAAGTTTGAGCAACTAAACATTCAGAGCAATAATAACAACATCCATAAACTTCTGGTTGACCAAGGTTAGTAGTATTTCCTAAGAAGGATACTAATCCAGTAGGACCATCTGCAGAGGTTGTCTTTGGTATACCAAGACGTTCAATATCTGCAGTAGAATAACATCCTTCATTGAATAATCTAAGCATCTCTTCAAATGTCATTTGATCAAGGAATGCATTCCATTTTGGATCATTATAGTCAAGATTTATTAAATCTTTGAATTTTACAGTAATCTCCGCATTTGTTGTTGGAACAGTATCAAATGTTTCGTTATTTGTTGTTTCGAAAGATTTTAGTTTTGCGATAAAATCATTATCAACTTTTCTTTCTTCATCTGTTGTTGTATGAGGGAAAGTTGCCTCAAAATTTGTTCGAGATAAGCTTTCTGTCATGTAATCAGTAACTTCATCAAATAATGGTTCAACTTTAGTTCCTGTAACAGGATCTTTTTCAAATTTATAAGTAGAATCTAATTTTTTAGTAAATGTTCCAAAATCATTATGAGCATCATTAGCTGCATGGAATACATAATCACCTGCATCTAATTCGTAACCTCTAAACCCATTTCCATTTAAGTCATGTGAATCGAAACTTGCAAAATCATATGGATCAACAGTAATCTTAACAGTTTCTTCTTTTCCTGGATTTAATAAACCAGTTTTTGCAAATCCACAAAGAACCTTATATGATTTTTCGATTCCATTATTTGTATAAGGAGCAGTTACGTAAAGTTGTACTACTTCTTTACCTGCTACATCACCTGTATTTTTAACTTTTACTTCAACATCGAATTTAGATGTTGCGTTCAAAGAAGTGGATTCAAGTTCTGAAACATTGACTACGCTCTTTTCAAAAGTAGTATAACTTAAACCATATCCAAATGGATATAAAACATTATTGTTATACCATGTTTCACCTTCAACATATCCACGAGTTTCATAATATCGATAACCCATATAAATATTTTCTTCATATTCTACGAAGTAATATGGTATTGGTTTGCCATCTTGTTTAAGATAGCTATCTCCACCTTTAGTGAAGTTTCCACCAAAGTTTTGCCATACTGGATCTTTTGAATAATTTGTATAAACTGTATCGACTGTTTTACCAGAAGGATTAACTTTTCCAGTTAAAATTTCTCCTAATGCCATAATACCATTAGCGCCAGGGCTACCAATATTAATGCAAGCATCTATTTTAGAATTGTACGCTGGATCACTAGTTAATTTTAAGAAGCCTAAATCAATATAGTTAGAACCGTTTAACAATACGATAATATGTTCAAATTTCCCAGATTCAGCAATCTGCTTTAATAATTCTCTTTCGTTATTATCAAGTTCAAGATAATGTCGACTTTCATCATCGGAAGCTTTTCTAGGTAAATCCCAGTTTTCACCTGCAATTCTTGATAAAACAACAAGTGCAGCATCCCCATATTGATTATATGAATCCTTAACTTCTGAAGTATATTTTGAATATTCAGTTTCGCCTGTTAATAATGTAGCAACACCAGCATTTTCCATAGCTGGGTTTTCACTACGTCCTGTACCAGATTTTTTAGAATCCTCATAGAATTCTTTTAAT
Source organism: Caryophanales bacterium (assembly GCA_029006735.1). Classification (GTDB taxonomy): domain Bacteria; phylum Bacillota_I; class Bacilli_A; order RFN20; family CAG-449; genus UBA3210. Next base: position 7,864 of record JAQXGN010000061.1, on the reverse strand, counting down.
ACAGGGTTATATGAAATACCAGCTGCTTCAAGAGATTCAAAAATTGTAGCTCTCTTACCATTTTTGTCTGGTGCAGCTGAACCAGAACCACCATATACTAAATTAACTGAGTTTTTGCCAAAGACTGAAACTTTTGCATTTGATTTAAGAGGAAGAGCATTATTATCATTCTTAAGGAGAATCATACCTTCTTCGCAGATTTCCTTAGTTACTTTATTACCATTTTCATAAGCTTCTTCTTTTGTAAAAAAGTCTTGATGAAAATCAATACCATTACCATTTTTATCAATAATTGCTTCTTTACCACCAAAAACTCGATCAAATAAAGATTCATATTTTGTATAACCCAATACATTTACAGTAGTAAGAAGTGCTGCAATAACTGCTGTAGAAACTCCCCAAGCAATAACACTTTTTTTCTTTAACGCTTTGAGATTCATAAATACTAATCCCTTTCTAGATTATCGTATTCAGCTTTATCCCAAGTCATTGTGTTTGCAGCACATACTTTAATTGAATCAACACATGGTGCTGATGAAGCAATAGTACCATTAAGGGTATCCATATTATCAACAGTCATTTCAATAATATTTGTTCCTGCATTTAATGAGATTGCGCCAATATAGAAATCTTGGAATGTTAAAATTTGTCCAATTTCTGGAATATTACGGAACGTAATAGAACCATAATCTATCTTAGTTCCATTTACAGTAATTGGGAATGATGTATCATTAATTTTAGAATATCTATCACCAGTTTCTTGGTCAATAATACCATATTCAGCTGAAAATCTTGCAAATAATACAGCATTTTCAACTGCTATATCTGATTCAACTTCCCAAGTTAATTTATCACCTTTAACATACATAAAATGTACATAAGCAATAACATCGTTTACTCCTGTAGCACCTGTAGTTCCATCGTAATCACGACCAATTAAACCTTTTCCTTGTTGACCACCAGAATAAGTTGCACCAGGCATACCTACTTCTCCTCCATAAACTGCATTAATGTTTGGACATAATTCAGCTTGGAATACTTGGTGTTCAAAACTATCATCAACAAAACAAGGTTCAAGATTAATATCTGCTTTAACAATATTTAAATCTTCATGATCAAAGTCCCAAATTTGTCCACCATTCAATGTGTTTTTCCAACCATAGAAAAGTTTTCCTTCTGGAGCTACTGGATCAGTTGGCTTAGTAAGTGCTGCACCTTCTGTAACTTCTGTAGTTACATTATTTATTGTAACACTATACTTACGAGCTTGTGGCTTTGCTGTTGATGGTTTAGCAGATGTAGTAGCACTATTTTTATCATCACTATTACTGCTATTTATAGGTTCATTATTTCCACAAGAAAATAAAGTTATTGTCATTAATAATACACTGCACATTAAGACTAATTTCTTTTTAATATTTTTCATATATTTCCCATTCAATTCTTTAATTGAATTGAAGTTATCCTTTCTTTATTTATTATGAATATTGCTAGAGCCATAATGGCTCTAGCTTATTCTATTTTTTAAAATAATTTTTGGAAATTAATTAAATTATTTTTATTAGTTTTCTTCTTTTTTCTTTTTTAAGATAATAGCTACACCAGCCAAGCTTAATGAAATAAGTGTTGATGTAATAGAAACAATAGATCCACTACATCCTTTCTTATCTGGTGTATCTGGTGTGTCTGGTGTGTCTGGTGTATCTGGAAGTTCAGTAACAACATCATTTGGCGAAACATCGAATGTAACTTTAACTGCGACATCTAAATCAGAAGTTACAACTTCTTCACCTTCACCAGTAGAAGTAACAGTTAAGTGTGCAACAACGTTGAAATAATAAGTTCCACATTCTGTAAAGTTACCATAAATAGCACCATCTATAAAGCCAATACCTTCTGGTAATCCTTGACGATTAACAACATCAAATGAATCAATACCTTTAATTGTATATTCTTTATCTTCAACTGTGACTTTTTCACCAACTTTTAATTGTGATAATTCTTCGACATCATAATATGCATATTCTCCAGCCTTAGCAACGACGTTTGCATCAGCAACTCTAGTGACAATTCCTTTATTCATTGCTACACAGTTAGCTGACATATATAAGTGTTCAATCATACACTTTCTAGCAGCATACCAGAATGTATATGAAATTACTTTTTTACCATCTTCTTCATAAACAGGAGCGCCTTTACCATCATTTGCAGTTGCATCCCATGTTGTTTGAGTTCTACCACCGAAGCCACCATTTTGGTCTAATTGAGCGTTACATCCTGCTAAAATACGTTCTGTAACGTTTTCATAATGACCAAAGTCAATATATGCGTTATTTGAGTGAGTCATATCTGATAAGACAGAACCTTTAAATCCCCATTCTCCACGTAATACTTCAGTTAATAATGGATAGCTACCTGCAGTTTCCATTAAGCCAATACGATTGTATGAAGACATAACACCCATTGGTTTTGCTTCCTCGAAGACCATTTGGAATGATTTTAAATAAATCTCACGTAATGTTTGTTCTGTTAAGAATGAAATACCTGATTCACGATTCTTTTCTTGATCGTTAACTGCAAAGTGTTTGAGGTAAACATATACACCAGCATCAGATACAGCTTCAATAACTTTAGCACCCATTCTACCCATTAAGAATGGATCTGCAGAATAATATTCGAAGTTTCTTCCACCAAATGGAGAACGATGAGTATTTAAACCTGGTCCCCACCATCCTGATTTGTTTTGGATATGAGCTTCCATACCAATTGCTTCACCTTGTTCATGAGCTAAATCTGTATTCCAAGTAGCAGCTACAATTGGAGATGATACCCACCACATAATACTAAATTTTTGTGGACCATCACCTTCTGAGAATGATGGTTTTCCAATTTCATTAATTGCAGGTGAACGCATTGCGTTTCTTTCAAGAACAAGCATAATTTCGCTCCATGAGAATTCATTAATAAATTCATCCCATCTTGGATCATCAAGTGGTATACCTGTCATTTCAGAAAGTTGTGTACGTTCATGACTTTTCAATACAACATTTTGTTGTTTCCAATTACCCTTATCAGCATCAGCTTTTGTCTTATATGCTTCTTCAGGAATTGTTGTAAAGTTCTTATCTGTATCAAGATCACTAATATGGAATGGAGTTGTTAAGAATTCTTCATATTTTGATCCCACTTTTACTTTTCTATCTTCATCTGTTGGATGTGTTGGGAAAGTTTTCTTAAAGTCTGCACGACTGAATTGAGTGAATTCAATATCATTTTCTCCTGGTAAGACATTATGGTATCCTCTATCAGTGAATCTATTTTTAACTTCTTCTCCAGTGAAACGATCAGTTTTATATTGAATACCATTTCCACCAATTTTATATGATACTTCACCATACATTTCATGTGCATTCTTACCAATCATGACAGAATAATCGCCCTTATCAAGTTCATAACCCTTGAAGTTGTTTTTATTGCTGTCAAATACATCGTAGTTAGCGACATCTTGAACTGTAAACTTTAAGTGAACTATTTCTGATTTTCCTGGTTCAATGATACCTGTTTTATCAAATGCACAAAGAACATGATCAGCTTTTTCAATTCCACCTGTATAGTAAGGAGCTTTCCAATAAACTTGAACGACATCTTTACCAGCGACTTTTCCTGTATTTGTAACTTTAACAGATAATTCAATTACTTTATCATTTTCGGTTAAAGTACTACCATTTGCTTTATTTGTCCAAACAATTTCTTGATTAAATGTTGTATATGATAAACCATAACCAAATGGATATACAACACCTTCTTCACCGTCATACCAAGCATCAGCATCAGCCTTATTTACTTTTGCTTTATCTGCATAAGCTGTTTCATAATATCGATAATCAAGATAAATACCTTCTTCATAAGATATATAAGCAGCTGGTTTAACGCCGTTAACACCACCTGGCATAATCTTATTATCAATTGCGAATTGTTCTGGAATCTTTGTTAATGAAGCGTCAGCACCATATGGAATATTACTTGTATCTGTATATGCCTTATATGTACCATAACTTCTCATTGGGGTTCCATCTGGATTTAGCATTGTATCAATTGGAGCATAACCTTGTAAATCAGTTGGATTCTTAGCAGGATTATGTTGTTGGTTATCAGAGAAGTTTTGATATACTGGATCTTTTGTAAAGTCACGTGTCCATGTACTTACTGTACGACCTGATGGGTTAACTTCACCACTAAGGATTCTACCTACAGCACCAGGACCTACATCACCAGGGTTACCAATCCATAAGATACCTGAAACCTTTGGATCTTTCATTAACTTATCACATTCGAAAATATTAGATGAGTTAATAATGAAAATAACATGATCTGTATGTTTTTTAGCTTCATCGAATAAAGCTTGTTCATTATCAGATAATTCTAATGCATGTTTTGATGTTAAAGGATAATCATTATTATTATCACGAGCATCAACCATTTTAACATCACAGCCTTCTGAACCTTCACGTGTAACAACTTGAACGATTGCATCGTTATAAACATCAAGTGAAGCAATTAATTCATCAGAATATGATGACATTGGAGTTTCTCCGATTGTAACTTGAGAAATACCTCTCCAGCTTGTGTTACCATTTGTTCTTCCATTCCCTGAAAGAGATTTATCGTTGTAGAATGCTGTTAATGCATCATTAAGAACGAAACCTGCATCAGTTAATGATTTTTGTAAATCGATACCTGTAACGCCTTTGGAAATAGATCCACTTCCTGAACCAGCACCACCTCTTGAAAGATTAGTAGATGATTTGCCGACGACAGAAAGTTTTAATCCTTTCGCCATTGGAAGGAATCCATCATTTTTCAAAAGAACAAATCCCTCATTTGCCATACGCCCATTTAATTCTTCGCCATGTTTAATATAGCTATCTCTATTTGTGTATTCGCCAAAGTATTTTCCTCTGACATATACATTACTTTGAGCACCATTATTTGGAGCGCCTAAAAGCATTGATAAAAATACTGCGCCTAATATAAGCATTGTTTTCTTTTTCATATATTTTTCCCTTTCTGCAATTATTAATGCAAAGATATTATTGCATATGAAAGCGTTAACAAACATTACAATCTTGCTATTTTTAGGGTCACTTTTATTAGTTAATATTTTGTAATATTAAAATATATCTATATATTTTTTAGTATATCTTATAAAAAAAATATGTTATTTTTATTACATCTGAATATAAATAAATTTATATTCAAGTTTAAATAACAAAAGATGTAATTTAATAAATTTTTCATAACATCACGTTTTTAATATTAAATCTAAATATTTTTTTGTAAAAAAACTGTTAGAACTAAACTTTTTTAGTATCTTAGCAGACATATTTTTTTCTATCGTATGTAATGTTTAATCAAAAGATAATCTATAAATCTAAATTAAATTTATGTGAGAATTCTTTAACCTTTTCTAAGGAATCCGCATCACTATAAATAACTTCAAGTTTACCTGTATTCATTTGAGAATCACTTACCTGATTAGAATATGCATCCCTATATTCTTTAGGAGAACAGCCAAATTTTTCAACAAACACTTTTTTCATATATTTTGGATTAGAGAATCCACTATCATAGCAAATTTCTAGCAATGTTTTATATTTATTTGCCATTAGTCTAATACATTGTTCAATCCTTAATTCATTAACAAAATCTTGAAATGTCATACCAAGTTCACTAGAAAAAAGATGAGATAAATAAGATACTGAAATGTTTTCTTTCTTTGCGATATCTTCTAGTTTTATCTTTGAATCAAGGTTTTCATCTATAAAAGAAACTATTCTCTTTATTCTTTCTTGTTGATTTTGAATTTTCTTCAATTTCATCTTATTAATTATTTTATAATTTACATTTTTTAATAAAATATACAAAATTTTACTAACACTAAAAAGAATTTCTAGTTCAAAATAATCTTTTCCAGAAAAATAATTCAATGCTGTATAAATGAGTAAAGATAACATTTTTTTATATTCTTCTTTTTTCAATTCTTTTTTTAAATTTATCGAATCAAAAGATAATGTTTGTATTAAAGGAAAATAATCTCTTAAAAAATGATTAGAAATTTGAATAAATAGTGAAGTAACCCCTTCAAAGGATTTACTATCATTTTTATCCGCAACAAAAGATAAAGAATGAGGCTCTCCTGAATTAATCAAGAACATATCGCCTTCTGAGAAAGAATGTTCAGCAGAATTAAACTTAACTAATCCTTTACCACTCAAAACAATAAAAATTTCAATATCATTATGAACATGCTTTGCAACATAATTAACTTTATTAACAAAAACTTTTATATGTTTAATTTTTTGATATTTAATAATTTCAAGTTTACTCTCGTACATACTCATATATAATTCTTTTCCTTATATATATATATATATATATATTAAAAAAATTTTATTTTGCCTTCAACAAAAAATAAATTATTTTGCAATTTTGTTGTATACTATTTCCTATTTAATGCCTTCCCTAGCTTAATAATTCACACTCCACCACTACTAACCTTTTAATTATTAAAATGGTCAAGTAATAGTATGTTTGCATGCATCAAATCAATATAAGTAATCATTCATTAAAAATATCAAATAAACAATGTTAATGTTGAACAATATTTTAAGTATGTATTAGAAAACATCAATAATGAATGCATTGAAAACTTACTTCCATATTCAGAAAAAATCCACAGAAAAAAAGTATGAATTGAATTCCACCTGGTGTTATTTGGCGGATAAATATAAAAAAATGAAGAGCAAAATTGACGTGAACCCACAAATTTATAGTTCTTCATTATTTTTTAAGGCAGTGTAGGATTTTGACGTGAACAAAACTCTGATCAAAATCAGAGTTAATCTTTTTTTGTGTTTAAATACCTATTTTGATACATATTTGCGTACACCTATAAAAAGGTGCGTGCAGTTGCGAAAAAAATGCGTACAGTTAAACTCACTGACAAATTGGAAGTTAACTATATGTTTATTATCAAACTTTTACTTATTTCAAATTCATAGTAGCCTTCTTCCGATTCAATGGCCCAAGGTTCTTTTGTACTTACAATATATGATTCAGTATTCTCTTTTATAACTGTACATCCTATAACACAATTTGTTGGAAATTGATTGATAAACTTCTTATCAGAAAGTACAGGCCATTTTTCAATAAACTCATGCTTTTTTCCGTTAAAATCAAAAAAATAACAAAGTACAACTTCAGGATAACTTGAATCATCTATTAATTTAGTTGCAATGGCTTTTATATAAGACATATCAACACCTCAATTTTCTCTATAAATTCTTATTTATCGGCGAGTTTATTATACCACAAAATCCAACCAAAACCAAGTTATTTAATAAATCAAAAATTGAACGAAATGGGTATAAAGTGAGCGATTTATTTTTGAGCAATAAAAAGCAAAAGGCTTGCAAGTTTAATCACTTTCGCAGAAAGTGTATATCATCAGACATGAAGTGACTGTATATCATCAAGTCGCAGATGATACACGCTAAAGCGTGATGATATGCCAAGTCTGCGACTTGGATAAAAAAATATTGCAGAAAGCTTGCCGTTTTCTACAAAATTTTTTGGCAAAGATGAACCATTTTACACTAATAATAACATATAATTTATTAATGAAGAGTAATTCATTTATAAACAAAAAGAAATATCTATCATCCCCGTTTTTCGACAATAACACTATAAATCTTTCGACTAAAATTTAAGAGTTTTAAATTTTAATATTATTAATAATATTAATTTTTTAATTAAACTCTTTTTTTATTTTTATTTTTATGTTATAATTCTAGTGTTATCTAAT
>JAQXGN010000060.1 GCA_029006735.1 Caryophanales bacterium | reverse complement strand
TTTCTCACTCATGTATTGTACAAAGAACAATCACAAAGGCACGACTAAAGAAAAGAGGGCTCATTGACCCTCTTGAATACTACCTAAAACCGGTAGCATAGAATGTTTATTTAAACCGCCTTATACGGAAGACCGTACGTAGGGTGGTGTGAGAGGGAGCGGAAAACATTAGTTTTCACTCTCTACTCGATTTTTAAGGGTAAAAAGTGGTATTTTAAACTACTTTTTTGCTTTTTTTATGCCTTTGGGTATTAATTCAAAATTCCCATCTAGTTTCTCAAAGAAAGAGAATTTGTTTTTATTTTAAAAATAATATTTATTAAAGTAACGATTCTATTTAGTACGAATAGAATGAGTATAGTATAATCTTATTAATGATAAGAACCATTTTAAAAAGGAGGTAAAATAATGTTGCTTAAGAATGTTATTGAATTAATTGGAAATACTCCTCTAGTTAACTTATCGCATATTAATAAAGAATATGATTCTAAATTGTATGCAAAAATTGAGAAAAACAATTTATCTGGTTCAATTAAAGATCGTGCTTGCTTAGAAATGATTACATCTTTAATTAATCAAGGTAAATTAAAAAAAGGAAGTACTGTTATTGAACCAACATCAGGTAATACTGGTATTGGTTTAGCTTGTTTATGTAATGCTTATTCTTTGAATTGTATTATTGTCATGCCAGAAAGTATGTCTTTAGAAAGAAGAAAACTAATCAAAGATTATAACGCTAGATTAGAATTAGTTTCTGGTGGAATGAAAGAATGTAAGGAAAAAGCAGAAGAATTAAAAAATAAAATTCCTAATAGTATTGTTCTAGGCCAATTTGATAATGAATATAATCCTCTAGCCCATTATAAATATACTGCTAAAGAAATATTTAAAGATTTACCAGAAGTTGATGTAATTATTTGTGGTATTGGTACAGGTGGAACTATTTCAGGAATAGGGAAATATGTAAAAGATCATAAACTAAACACAGAAATTATAGGTGTAGAGCCTAAATCATCACCTTTGATTACAAATAATTTGGTAGGTCAACACAAAATACAAGGGATTGGCGCTAATTTCATTCCAAAAATATTAGATAAGAATGTCATTGATAAAATGATGTTAGTTAGCGATGAAGATGCAATTAATTCATCGAGAGAATTAGTAAAAAAAGAGGGACTTTTTGTAGGAATATCTTCAGGAGCAGTATTTGCTGCAGCTAAAGAATTAATTAATCAAGAAAAATATAAAAACAAAAAGATTGTAATGATTTTCCCGGATTCAGGAGAAAGATATTCATGGAACTAAAATGTATAGAATTTAAAGAATTACCTAATAAAGAAAAGATTAATCAATTTGTCTCATCAATTATTGATTTATTGTTTCCTAATTATTTTCATATGGTTAAAGAATTAGATATCTTAGAAAAAGAATGCCATTTTTATTTTCATAATTACATTTCTGATGATATTGAAAAAGAATTAGTTTTCTTCGATAAATTAAAAGAAATCTATTCTTCTTTACTATGCGATATAGAAATGACTTACGAAAGTGATCCAGCATGTACATGCTTAGAAGAACCATTGATTTCATATCCTGGGATATATGCGATTATTATTTATCGAATCGCTCATATATTGTATTTGCTAGATTTAAAAATCATTGCTAGATTAATATCCGAAGGAGCACATTCAAAAACTGGAATTGATATTCATCCAGGAGCAACTATTGGTGATTATTTTTTCATAGACCATGGAACGGGAATTGTAATTGGAGAAACTACAGTGATTGGACACCATGTAAAAATATATCAAGGTGTGACTTTAGGCGCATTATCATTAGGTCGTGGTCAAGGATTAAAAGGGAAGAAACGCCATCCAACAATCGGTAATTATGTCACTATTTATTCAGGTGCCTCTATTCTTGGAGGAAGTACTTCTATTGGAGATAATACAATTATTGGTAGTAACGTTTTTATTACTAAATCTATTGAAGAAAATAAAAAAATTATAAATAAGGAAGTAGAAGTTATTTTGATTGATAAGAAATAACTTCTTTTCTTTATTAATATGGTGATTTTATCTTAAAGATAAATATATTTTATTATTGTTTTAAATGTGATATCTTTTTATTAAGTAATGGAGGCAATAGTTATGATAAAACTATCGAATGTTTCTAAGTTTTATTACAATAATGGAATTATTAATTTAGCTTTAAAAAATATAAACTTGACTTTTAATAAAGGAGAGATTGTCGCGATTGTTGGTGAATCTGGTTCAGGTAAATCAACTTTATTAAACGTTATTTGTGGCGTTGATTCTTATGATGAAGGGGAAATATATTTTAATAATGAAGAGACTTCTTACTTTAACCAAGAAGATATGGATAATTATCGAAAGAAAAATGTCGCTTTTATCTATCAAGATTATAATATCATTGATTCATATACGGTTTTAGAAAATGTTGTTGTTCCTTTATTACTTAAAGGAATGAGTGAAAAAGAAGCAAAACAAAAAGCTATTGAATTAATTGAAAAAGTCGGATTAAAATCCCGTATTGATTCTAAAGGAATTAATCTTTCTGGTGGAGAAAAACAAAGAACAGTTATTGCTCGTGCATTAGCAAGTGATACAGTCATTTTAGCTTGTGATGAAATAACTGGTAATCTGGATTCAAAAACGGGCGATGATATTATTTCTTTGATTAAAGAAATAAGTGAAAATAAATTAGTATTAATGGTCACTCATAATTTTGAACAAGTGAAAAACATTGCTACTAGAAAGATTATGATTTCTGATGGAGAAGTTGTTGAAGATACTCACGTAGATAATGAAGATATACAAAGTGAAGATAAATTAAAGTTCACAGATAATAAATTATCATTTAAGGCAATTTCTTACATAACTAGAAAGAATTTGAAAAATACACCTAAAAAGACATTCTTTTCTTCTTTAGTTTTACTATTAGTATCGTTTTCTGTTTTATTTTTTAATTTATTAGGTGGATATTTAGATAATAAAGTATCAATCACCGATCGTAATCCATATAGGAATACAGTTCAAGATCGTCTACTAGTTTATAAAGATGATTTAACTGAGATTGATGTTAGTGACTTTACAGGATTTGATAATGTTGTTAAGAATTCTTTTATGGAGGATATGAGTGTATTTATTAATAATGGATATTATTTTACATGTTGTCCAACAACATATATTAGTTCTGATTATGTTCTGTATAATGGAAAAGCACCAACTGGTGATAATGAAATTGCATTAGTTTTTAAAAATAATGAGGATATTAATTTAAATAATATTATTCTTGATGAAAAATATCCTTTGGGTTCTGATTATTTTAAAGAAGAGGTTGACGTTGTTGTTACAGGTATTTATTTATCTGATCAAATTCGTAATATGCCAATATGCATTGTTTCTCAAAGCTTATATAAAAATATTGTAAATAAAATAATTAATTTCGATTATTTAAACGCCTTAGATTATATGTTTTTCCAATTTGGTGATAAAGAAGAAAAACGTTTAGTTAGAAATATTATTAATTATTCTTCTAAAATAGATAAACCATGTATTTATTATCAAGCACCTTATGAAGAGATTGATTTAAGAAAAATTGGTTTTGATCTATTTTCTTTATATCGTTATGAGTTTGATTCTTTTGATTTAGAGTATGTTTATTCTAGTGATTATACTGATGTAATAATCACAAGAATTGATTTACCGGAACAAATTGAAGAAAAGGTATATGTAGTTTCTATTTATACTGATGATATGAAAGGAACAGTTTCAAAAATAATAGATTTAGGATATTCTTATTCTATTCCTTCTGAACATTTAATTAGAGGAGAAATAGAACAATATCTTTCACGAGTTTTCTTTTTTATTTCTATCGCCTCGGGATTAATTTTATCGCTTGTTTCTTTTGTTATTATTTCACGTATTTATAGTTATAAAGTTAAAGAGTTCGCAGTGTTTAGATCGTTAGGGTATCTAAAAAAATCAATGTCAAAAATAGTACATATTGAATTAACATTTATTGGTATTATTTCCTTTGTATCTAGTGTCTTATTTATCGTTACAATCGGTTTTTTTAATAGTTTCTTCGCTGGATTATTAAGTTGTTTAAATATTGGAGTATTAATCTTATCATTTATTATTTCTATATTACTAGTTAATCTTATCGCTTATAGATTTAATAAGAAATTATTTAAATTTTCTTTGATTTCAACATTGAAAGAGGAGGGAAAATAATATGATAAAAATTAAAAAAATAAATAAATATTTCAATCGAAAAAAACAAAATGAAATTCATGTTATAAATAATACTTCATTAGAACTTCCTAATAAAGGTATTGTTACTTTCTTTGGCTCATCTGGTTGTGGTAAAACTACTCTATTAAATGTAATTGGTGGATTAGATTCATTTAAAGGTGAAATATCTTATGATGATCAAACTTTTAAATCATATAATATGAAAAAAGTAGATCGTTTTAGATTACATCATTTTGGTTATGTTTTTCAAAATTTTAATTTATTAGAAAATGAAACTGTTTATGATAATTTAAAGATTGCCTTGGAAATGATTGATATTTATGATAAAGACGAGATTGATAAAAGAATTACTCGTGCTTTGAGTGCAGTTGGCATGTATAAATATCGTAAAAAAAGAGCATATGCACTTTCGGGAGGACAAAAACAACGTGTTGCGATTGCAAGAGCGTTAATTAAAAATTGTAAAGTATTATTATGCGATGAACCTACTGGTAATCTTGATACAAAAAATACTATTCAAATCATGAAGATTTTAAAGAAGATTTCTACAGAAAGTCTTGTTTTATTAGTTACTCATGAAATGAATATTGCTCAATACTATTCTGATTTCATTGTTTCATTGAAAGATGGTGAAGTTGTTGAAGTTTTAAAAAATAATGCGAAAGAAAATATAAATATTGAAGATGATAATGCTTTCTATTTACAAGATATGAAGAAAGAAGATTATCATTTTGAAGATAAAAAAATTGAAGTATATAAAGAAGATGATTCACTTGAAATAGGTGATATTTCCTTATTTATCAAAGATAATACAATCTATGTGAAAAGTAAGAAGATCATCCAAGTATTACCAGATAAGATCAGAATAATTGATGACCATAAAAAACAAACTGTAACTAAAGAAGATATGGAAGAAGTTGATTATGATACATCTGATTTTGTTACACCAAAAAAGAAAGCTAATCTATTTAAACGCTTTTTAAATAGCCTTGCATATTCATTAGTTACTTTTTCAATTAAGAAAAGAAAAACGATGTTCATGCGTATTTCTTTAATATTAATTGGATTTTTATTTGCATGTTCTGCTTATTCATTATCTTGGACAAGTTTTGATATGAATACGATGGGACATGATGAAAATGTCAATTTAGTAAGTGTAAAAAGAAATGCTACTATTCAAAGTGCAGCATTATTAAAAGAATTATATGCACAAGAAGCGATTACTTTTCCATTTAATGTCTCAGATGTAATGTTTGAATTATCTTATAATATAGACCATTGTTTAATGTCTAATTCTTTCATTTATCCAATTATGTTTAATTATGATGATAGTATTGTTATTTCCAAAGGGAATAAACCAGTTAGTGATTATGATTTAGTTCTTTCTGAAAGTATGATTACGCAAATTAATAAAAATAATTCATTATTTTCTATTAGTGGGCAAGATCTTTTAGGAAAACAATTTTATAGTAGTTTTTTAGATAAGTATTTCACTGTTTGTGGAATTACTAATAGTGGATATAATAGTGCATATATAAGAAATATGGATAATTCTTTGTCAATGAAATATGGAATGCCAACAAGCTATAATTCAGAAATTTCATATTCTACATACTTTAAAAAATTTTATGAAATTACGGAAGGTAATGATGTAAATCTATCTGATAATAAAAAAGAATGTATCGTAAAGGAAGGATATAATTATCAAATTGGAGATAGAATAAAGATTTTTAATGAAGAAATGGAAATTGTAGGTAAATATCGTTTATCATATGATGATATTGAAGTTAAATTTTTAATTGATGATGCAACTTTATTACCAATATATAGCGAAAAAGAAGATGATATAATTGGTATTTATTCATCAACATATAATTGTAATTGTTTTGATTTATTAAGTGGAGAATTACCTAAAGAAGGAGAATGTTTAGTTCCATTTACTTCATCTATAAAGATTGGAGACACTATAAAAGTAGAATACTATAATTTTTTAGAAATGAAAGTTGTTGGAACATATGCTTCGTCATTTAGAAATATGAGTAAAGGCGTGGTTATTTCTGATAATGATTATATTGATCAAATTGCAAAAAATTATTATGGTGGTTGTTTTTACCTAAAAGATCGACAAAAAGCACTTGATATTGCTTCTTCTATTGAGTATGAAGATTGTAATATCCTTACGATGAAAGAATATATTAATCAAGAAATTCAATCAGAAATTTTAGTAATTAAAAGTTCGTTCTTTATCGCATTCTTTATCTTATTAATAATTGCATTTATCTTGATATATTTTTTGATGCGTTCAAGAATGTTATCTGAGATTTACTCAATTGGTGTACGAAGAGAATTAGGAGAAAAACGAATCAATATTTTTGGAAGACATTTATTGGATTCGATGGTAGTGAATTTATTGACAGTAATTTTAGGTTTTATTATCGCATCTATTTTCTTGACTAGTAAGTTTTCTTCTATTTCTTCCTTATTAGGTATTAATTTTAATTTATTATTTTACATTGGTTTTGGCTTAATGATTTATCTATTATGTTCATTTATTGGTACAATTCCAATTATGGTTTTATTAAGACATACACCAAGTGAGATTGCTCATAAATATGACATTTAACGAAAAATTCACCTAAAAAAGCGAATTTATCATTATTTTCGTTAAAATAACGTATTTAATAAATAATATTGATGGAAAATAGTAATACTTAATGTATGATATATTAAATCGGAGGGAAATTATGGAATTAAATGAACAAAAATATACAGAAAGACAAGTTGCATTATTTGAACAAATAGGATCAGAATATAAAACTAATATTAATAAAGAAAAGATTAAATTTAATGTTTTATTCTGGTTACTTCAAGTAGTATTAGTAGGTGGAGCAATATTTGGTTTTGTTTCAAATAATATTTTTATTGGTGTTATTTGTCTTGCTATTGTAGTATTTGATGTATTAAGTGTCTATCGTAAAAGATTAGATCAATTTAAGAAAATGGAAGAATCATCAGATTATGAGACAGGTTTATTTGCTGCAGGCAAATGCAAAAAAGTAATTGGTTATAATAAAAGATACGTTGAATCTTTAAAGAAATCTACTAGCTTTATTTCTATTTTAATTATTGTTTTTGGTGGATTAATGTTATATCAAGGTTTTACTACTAAAGGATTAGAAGCATCTTCATTAAAAGTAGTAGAAGGTACTTTATCACAAAACATTTATGATGGAAGAGATGCTGAAGGAGTTACTGATCCTGTTAATCTTAAAGCTTATGTAGTACCTATTTCTCAAACTGAAGATTTAAAATTTGTCTATGCAATTGTTCCAAATATTGAAAACTCATTTAAATTTGATGAATATAAAAATTATGTTAGTGGATTAGATGTAAATACTATTCAAAATGTAAAATTATCTTATTTAGATCAAAATAAAGAAGGAGCCAAAGAAGGATATATGTATGTTTTTGGTATCACTATTAATGATCAAGAATTTATGAATGCAGATGAAGCTATTAATGCTTATAACGCAATGATGGATAAATCAAAATTAAATAGTATGATATTTGGTGGAGTTTTATTAGGAGCAGGTGTTGTTTTGTTCGCATTCCCATATGTTTATAAATTATTTACTAGCAAAAAAGCTCAAGAAATTGAAGTAATCCAATTAACTTATACTGATGAAGAAAAGATTCAAGTTGGTGAAATTATTGAAAAGGAAAAACAAGCTAGAGAAGAAGAACTAGCAAAAATGAAGGAAGCTAGAGAAGCTTTACCTATTGAAGAACAAGAAGCATTATTAAATACTGTGATTAGAACAAAGAAGAAATCTTCTTCTCTTATCATAAATCTTGTTATTGGCTTATTAGGTATAGGCGCTATTGTATTTGGATTAATAAAAGATTTAGAATTCAAATTTTTGATGATTGTATTAGGAGCAATTTTAATTGTTATTGCCATTTATTCATTAGTCGATTATTTTATGAGTTATTTTGAATTAAGTGGCGATAAATTAAGAATACATAAATTAACAAAAACAAATGAATTATCAGTAGATGAAATCGCTAAAATTGA
This sequence comes from Caryophanales bacterium, assembly GCA_029006735.1. GTDB lineage: Bacteria > Bacillota_I > Bacilli_A > RFN20 > CAG-449 > UBA3210. The sequence continues at coordinate 4,343 of JAQXGN010000060.1, read as the reverse complement.
CTTTACTCAAGGAAACTATGCTTTAATTGATGTCTTAGATCAACCAATAGTATATATTCCTGCCTCTTTAATAAATGCGGATGAATTAATTAAGAACCTAGCAAAAAGAGGTATTACAACTACATTTGATATTAAATAATTTTGAGCAGAGTTTTCTGCTCATTTTTCTTTATTCAAATAACATATAATGTTATTGTTTATAATAGAAGGAAGTTTGAAGTAAAAAAAATATTATTATGAAAAAAGTAGAATTATTATCTCCAGCAGGATCAATAGAGGCATTCTATGCTTCAATCAATGCAGGAGCAGATGCGATATATTTAGGAGGAAAAAGCTTTTCAGCTCGTGCTTTTGCTAATAATTTTTCTAATGAAAAAATCGCGGAATTAATTGAATATGCTCATATTCATAAAGTAAAAGTTTATATAACAATAAATACTTTAATATTTGAAGAAGAGATTAAGTCTTGTTTAGATTTTATTGAGTTTTTATATCATCATGATGTTGATGGAATTTTACTTCAAGATATTGGCTTAACTTCTTTGATCCACCAAAAATTTCCTGATTTAATTCTTCATGCTTCTACTCAATTAAATTGCCATAATGTTGCTCAAGCAAAAGCCCTAATTAATCTAGGTTTTTCAAGAATAGTTTTAGCCAGAGAAACTCCTTTAGATATAGTAAAAAAGATTAAAAATTTAGGTGTTGAAGTTGAAGTATTTGTTCATGGGGCATTATGTGTATGTTATTCTGGTCTTTGTTTAATGTCTTCTTTTATTGGAGGAAGAAGTGGGAATAGAGGAAGATGTGCACAACCTTGTAGAAATAAAATGAACGTCGTATCTAAAGACTTTATCTCAAATGATTATGCTATTTCTACTAAGGATTTAAATACTATAGAATATATCGATAAACTAATTGAAGCAGGTGTGGATTCATTAAAAATAGAAGGAAGAATGAAAAGAGAAGAATATGTTTATCAAGTTGTTTCTGCATATCGAAAATCTATTGATGCCTATTATAAAAAAGAAAGAATTGACTTTAAGAAAGAGAGTGAAGACATTAATAAATTATTTTCGCGTGGAAATACTAAAGGTTTTTTATTTAATGAAGCAAGAACTAATTTATTAAATCAAAAAACTTCTTCTCATCAAGGGGTTCATTTAGGAACAGTTATTGGAGTAAAAAAAGATGGAGTATTAGTTAAAATTGATAGTGAATTAAATTTGAATGATGGTATTAGATTTAACAATAAATATCAAACTGGTCAATTAGTTCAAAATATGCGTATTAATGATAAGGAAGTTATCTACGCTAAAAAGGGTGATATCGTCTTTATTAAAAAATATGATGTAAAAGTTTATGTTAATGATGAAGTGATAAAAACTAGTGATTATCATCAATTAAATATGATTAAAAAACAAATGGAAAAAGAAAAGAAAGTTGGTATTTCTCTTGTCGTTAAAGCATTTTTAGATTCACCTTTAATTCTTGAATTAACATTTAATGATATGAAGATTAAAGTTCAATCTGATTATCTTATTGAAAAAGCCAAGATGAATGAAACTAGTGAAGAATATATTATTCATCAACTTTCTAAACTGGGAAATACACCTTTTGTAATTGATAATTTATCTTTAAAAAAAGACGAAGGAATTTTTATTCCTTTAAAAACAATTAATGATATAAGAAGAAAAGGAGTCAACGAATTAATTGAATTAATTAAAAAGAGTAATAAATATCAATTAATTAATAATGAATATGTTCCATTAGTAAGGAAAGTCGAACAAGAAAAAGACTTTTATTTAGATGTTCAAGTAGAAAATGAAGAACAATTATTAGAAGTAATGAAATATCCATATAAGCATATTTTTATTCAAAATAAAACGTTATTTGAACAATATAAAAATGATGATAGAATGATGTTTTCATTAAATAGAATAAATGATTTAGATGAACAAATTGGTGAAAATAGACAGATTATTCCATATTTAAAAGAAGTTAAAGGAACTAATATTTATACTTCGCCATATTTTTATGTAGTTAATTCATATTCATTAGAATATGTCTATTCTTTAGGTTATAATAATGCAATATTATCTTATGAACTATCAAAAGATAGAATATTTGATTTGATAAATGAATATTTTGCTAGAAATTTTATTTATCCTCGAGTCAGTATGCCTCTATATGGCTATATCGATTTAATGATTATTAAGTCGTGTCCAATCGCGACAAGTTTAGGAATAAAAAAGGATCATTGTAATCTATGCAAAAAACAATCATTTGAATTAAAGGATCGATACAATGAAACATATCTTATGATGCATGATGAATCATGTAATACACGCATTTTAAATTCATACCCATTATTTTTACTTGATAATATTAACGAACTAAAATCGATGCATATCTCTAGTGGAGTTATATATTTTACTATTGAATCAATAGAACAAGTAAAACGTATTTCTTCTTTAGCATTTGATGCATTAGATAACAAGATGATAGAAACAATTAAAAATACGACAAAAGGACATTATTTAAAGAAAATTGATTAAAAACTATCTATTTAGATAGAATTGTGCCATAATAACAAAAAGAAATTAGAAATGGAGGAATAATTATGTATAGTAAAAATGCTTGGAAAGGATATTCCGAAGAAGATTTTAAAAAAGTAATGGACTTTAATGAAGGCTATAAAGCTTTTTTGAGTAAAGCAAAAACAGAAAGAGAATGCGTACGCCTTGCGGTTAAAGAAGCAGAAGAAAAAGGTTTTAAAAATATTAAAGATTGTAAAGAATTAAAAGTTGGTGATAAAGTATACGCAACTAATAAGGGTAAAAATATTGCTCTTGCAATTATTGGAGAAAAACCAGTTGAAAATGGAGTTAAGATTTTAGGTGCTCATATTGACTCTCCAAGAACCGATATTAAACAAAATCCGTTATATGAAAGAAATGATTTTGCATTATTAGATACTCACTATTATGGAGGAATCAAAAAATATCAATGGGTTACTATTCCTCTTGCTTTATATGGTGTAGTTTGTAAAAAAGATGGAACTATCATTAATGTAGCAATTGGAGATGACCCTTCCGATCCAGTTGTTGGTATTTCTGATTTATTAATTCACTTATCACAAACTCAAATGCAAAAAAATGCAGCAAATGTAATTGAGGGTGAAGACTTAGATTTAACAGTTGGTTCAATTCCTTTAAAAGATACAGAAAAAGATGCAGTTAAAGCAAATGTGTTAAAAATCTTAAAAGAAAAATATGATTTTGAAGAAGAAGATTTCTTATCTGCAGAAATTGAAGTAGTTCCTGCTGGTCCAGCAAGAGATTATGGTTTAGATCGTTCAATGGTTGCTGGTTATGGTCATGATGATAGAGTGTGTGCTTATACTTCTATGGAAGCATTAATGGATGCCGGAGTATGTGATTTAACAACTGTTGCAGTATTAGTTGATAAAGAAGAAGTTGGTTCAATTGGTGCAACAGGTGCTTCTTCAAAATGGTTTGAAAATTTCATTGCAGAATTAGTAAGTAAATCTGATACATATTCAGATTTGAAAGTGCGTCATGCATTAGAAAATTCATTTATGTTATCTAGTGATGTTAGTGCAGGATTTGATCCTCTTTATGCATATGTTAATGATCCAAAGAATTCAGCATATTTAGGTCATGGTATTTGTTTTAATAAATATACAGGAGCAAGAGGTAAATCGGGATGTAATGATGCAATGCCAGAGTATTTTGCACGTATTAGAGCAATTATGGATGAAGATAATTGTTATTTCCAAACATCTGAACTTGGTAAAGTTGATCAAGGTGGCGGAGGTACTATCGCTTATATTTTAGGAAATTATAATATGAATGTAATTGATGCTGGTGTAGCTGTATTAAATATGCACGCTCCAATGGAAATTGTTTCTAAGGCTGATGTTTATGAAGCATATAGAGCATATAAAACATTCTTATTAAAAATCTAACATGTAACCATATTGTTGACATGAATTTTACATAATTCAGTATCAACAAGATAACCGGCAATGTCCTTGCCTTTAGTTTATAAAGTCTATTTTTAAGGATATTAAAAGTTGGGAAATTTCATTTAGAAAATCCCAACTTTTTTTCTATGTGGACCATAGGGACAACATAAAACCGCCTCCTATGGGGGCGAGAAATTCAAAGCAGTAGCGATGAACAAGAAAAAACTTCCTTTATGGTATAATGGTAGTGTTCAATTGCCTTATAACTCAAGAAAGGAAGTTTTATGCCACCGATAAAGAATGATGACACTAGTAGTTTATCACATACAAAGTGGAATTGTCAGTACCACAT
>JAQXGN010000059.1 GCA_029006735.1 Caryophanales bacterium | reverse complement strand
TAAAATCACAAACGACCGTAATAGTTTGTCAGTAAATCAAGTACTCGAGGCTAGAAAGATATATTACTTACCCCGTGAGGTCTAGTGAATTTGAGGAAACTCGAAGTCGAAAAAGGTTTGTCACTAGAAGTCAGCAGAGGTCGTAGTACTCGAAAGAGGAAGGACCGAATAAATAAACCTTTTGCAAAGTACAAATGGACGTGTCTATTTAACTTGAAAGGATGAGAAGTAGCAAGCGTATCTTGTGAAAAGTAAGCCAAAAATAGTGATGATAGGCAAACCAAAAGGAGGAAAGCAAAACTATGAAATTGATGGATGAAGTCTTATCTAAAGACAATTTAAATCAAGCATATTTACAAGTAGTAAGAAACAAAGGAGCATCCGGAGTTGATGAGATGACTTGTGAAGAAGTAAAAGAATATTTAAAAGTCCATGGCAATGACTTAATCAATCAAATCAAAAGTCGTGAGTATAATCCACTTCCTGTAAGGAGAGTGGAAATACCAAAGCCAAATGGTGGAGTAAGAAAGTTAGGGATTCCAACAGTTATCGATAGAATAATTCAACAAGCACTTGTTCAAAAGATGACACCAATATTTGAACCTACATTCAGTGAATATTCCTATGGATTTAGACCAAATAGAAGATGTCAAAATGCTATTGATAGAGCGTTAGAAAGTAAGATTGGTTCATGGGTAAGGAATGCTATTAGAGTAGTCATTTGGAAACAATGGAAAATCCCAAGTAAACAAATCTCTTCATTAGTTAAACTTGGAATAAATGAAGAAGAAGCAAAGGGACTAACCTATTGTAGAAAAGGTTATCAATTTATAAGCCACTCTTGTGTAATCCAAAGAGCAATTTCAAACTCACAACTAAAGAAAAGAGGGTTATTGGACCCCCTTGAGTACTATCTTAAATCGATAGCATAGACTGTTTATTTAAACCGCCTTATACGGAAGACCGTACGTACGGTGGTGTGAGAGGGAGCGGAAAAGTTTTACTTTTCACTCTCTACTCGATTAGATAGGTCATTATGCAAAAAGTAGACAATTTTAAATCTTAAGGGGTAAAAAGTTGTTTAAACTGATTAGGAGTTAAGTAATTTAAAGAATAAGAAGGTCTTTCGTTGTTGAAGAAAGAAATATAATCTTCAACACATTTAATAGAATCTTCTTTTTCTTTTATCTTAAAATCATTAAATAATTTTTCTTTAATACAACCATTAATAGCTTCGATTTGAGAATTATCTATAGGAGTACCTGCACGAGACATAGAATGTGAGATATTATATTAATGTAAAAGTTCATTGAATATAGAGTTAATTCATAATAAGTGTTATTACACCAGAAGGCAGTCATGTCAGATACTACGACTTCAAAAGGATTATTGACAGCGATATCTGCGAGTAATAGGTTTGGATAAATTTTATATTTTTGTCCAGGTTTATTGTATTTGCATCTACGTGATATACTGCGTATACCAGCGAAGTTACAGCATCTTTGAGCATAATTATCGGAATAAATAACACCTAAATCTAGCTTTATTTTAGCGTTTAACCAACGATAACCATGAGTTGGATATTTATTGTGATATTCTTTAAATAAAGCAGTATCGGAGTTTCTTTTAAGAGTTCTAGGTGAGGGATTAAGCATATTTTTTTCCATTTATAAAATCCAGAGCGGTTAACATTCATGATTTGACATAGTTTATTAATAGAAAATATGGAAGATAATTTATAAAATATTTCATATTCAAATCTGATAAGCTGATGAATTCCTTTTCCTGACCACCTCCTTTGACAGCATAACCTTTTTTTGCTCGTTCAGCCTCGACACGAGCTTTAATAACTTCATTAATTAATCTTTAGACATAGATTCTAAATCTTCATATTTCTTTTTCTTATTTTTATTGATGGCTTTAAGTTCTTCTTGTCCATCGGACATAGGAGGTAGTTTATTTATATCACGATACTGTCTCATATATGATCTAGCGGTATACCAATTAACACCGTATTTTTCTGTTTCTTAAGAAATAGTAATTACGTGAGTATAAATTTCTCTACCTATTTGTAAATCCAAAGGTTTCAAGGGGTTTTTTGGATGATAATAGAATGGTACAATTTAAAGCAAGCATTTTAAGACCTGTTGATCAAACCTATTATATTGCTAACAGTGCTAAGAACTTTGTGATTAATCAATTAGGAAAACCATATCAAATACACACTAATATTAATACTGACATTAATTCTAATAGTTGGTATTGTTCTGAATTGATTTATGCTGCTTACATGTTTACTTATATTGATTTAAGTAATGGAAATTCCTCTATTGTAACTCCTTCTGATATCCTCAATTCTCCCAACACGTATTTTTTGGAAGGTCTTTCTGATTATTTAGTGTTTCGTATTGTCAGCAAATCTGGGACGCGATGGTCAATTGAAATCAAAAATCTTTATAGAGGTACTGTTGTGGGAGAGTATAATACAAAGATGTGCTTTGAAAATGATGCTCGAAACTGGAATTTGAATAAAGATTTAGCTTTGTTTACATTAAATTCAGTCGACTCATGCATAGTCACAATATCTGAAAATTTTCTTGCTGGTTGTATTGTTGCTTCTGTACAAAGAACGTATAATAATGTGTTGTATAGGGTAATAACTTACGGAAAAAATCTTAATAAATCAACGAAAACAATGAATCAATATCATATTTATAGGATGGTGTAATATGTTAATTCTTGAGAAAATATCTAAAATATATCATAACGTAGAAGGTGATTTTAAGGCATTAAAATCTATTGATTTGAAGTTCCCTTCACAAGGAATATGTGTTATTGAAGGCAATAGTGGATCAGGTAAAACAACATTATTAAATATTATTGCAGGTATTGATAACGAATTTACTGGGCAAGTGATATATAATGGCAAGAAAATATTAAAAAAGGAAGCAGATTATTATAGATCTAAGCATATTGCTTTTTCTTCTCAGTTTTTTGGTCTGTTAGAGATGTTTACTGTAAAGGAAAACCTTATGTTTGCTTGTGAGTTTTGTGGAGAATCTTATTCTGATGTTCTTGCTTATGAGATTCTTCGTAAAGTGAATTTACCGGATAGTGGAGAGCAAATTGATGCTTTTTTAAAAAAGCGTGCAAATGAATTATCTGGTGGACAAAAACAAAGATTATCAATTGCAAGAGCAATCATAAAAAAAGCCGAAATACTAGTATTGGATGAACCAACATCATCCATCGATGAATATAATCGTAATATTATTCTTTCCACATTACTAGAATACTCAAAGCATTCATTAGTAATTATTGCTTCACATGATGCCGAATTATTAAGGCAAGAAGCAGCACTAGTTGTTCAACTTGAGAATGGGGCTATTGCATCGTTATATGAAAAAAATACTATTAACATTGATACTAACATTGCTCCAAAAGTAATAAGAAAAAGCTCATTTTCTCTAAAAAACATATTCCTATTTTCATATCGAACTTATAAAAATGATTGGATAAAAACCATATTTTCAATGTTTCTTATTGTACTGTCTGTATTGTTTTTTTCTATTTCTATGATGATTTACCATGCTGATTCTAATATAGCTAATATAAGATCAATGATGACTCAAGATTCTAGATTTGGATTTTTATATTCATATGAAATGAATGATAAGATGGGTTATGATGACAAGGAAATATCACCTTTTAATGAAAGAGAGATTAATATTATTTCAGGACATTCAGAGTTTTATCCAGTATCAACATTTAATCTAAGTTTTTGCTTTGATCCGGATTTATGGACTGTATGGAACACAAATGAGGCACTTCTTTTTTCAAAGGAGGCTAATTTGATTGATGTTTCAAAAGAAACCAAATTGGAGAATCTTGGTTTATCTGTGTCGGAACTATGTCCTAATGAGGGAAGGCTTCCTCAAAATAATAATGAGATTGCATTAACAGATTTTATGGCATCAATAATCGTTAATCATCAAAATAATTTTCCAGGAATTAAATTTGATTCACCAGTTAAAAATATCGAAGACTTGATTGGAAAGAAAATGACTATTGCGCTTGAAGGAATATTTAGTATTTTTGAAAATAAAACAATAACAGGAGTATTTGCGTGTGATGATCTTGGCTGTTCTTCTTTACTTGCAAATGATTTTCCATTTAATAAAAAACTTATTAATGATGGGATTTCAAGAGAAATATTATCAGCTAAATGTGCAGGAAATTCAATAATAAAATCGATATTTATTTGTGATAATAACACAAGTTTTTCTAAAGTGTTGACACGATTTTCTTCTAATATGACTAAAGAAGTAGAATTTATGAATAAATTAAATGATGAACCAGGCAGAATTATCGAACTAGTAAATAAACATTCTGGTATTTCAAAATATGTGGATAGTATGAGTAGGTGGATTGGATATTTTTCATTGATCATTGGGTTTACCTTTGGTATTGTTTCTTTCCTTCTAATTATCAAAGATATTGTCGAAAGAACACATATTAACAACAAAAATATCGGCATACTAAAATCAATGGGAGCTATGAATAAAGACGTTTTAGGAGTTACGATGATGCACAATATGCCTTATTATGCTATTACTGGGTTATTTACAGTTGCTCTTACTTTTATATCATCTATACTCATTAACTTTTTGATTTCATTAGAATATTTAGTCATTTCACCACTTTTTATTATTATTTTTATGTTAGTTTTTGTTTTCATTGGTGCATTCGTCTCTTTATTTGAAAGCATTAAGGTATCAAAGATTAATATCGCCAATATTATTAAATTAAATAGTTAAATATTTTTTCTACTAACAAATTGTTTTTTTCTTACGTTTTATATATTCTTTTTATAAATAAAGTGTATAATGATATAAAGTTTTTAAACTTTATTATAATATTAACTTTTTTTGTATATAGTGTTTTTACACAATTTTTTTGGAAAGGAGGATGTATTATATACATATAATACACATTAATTATGATATCAAAAAACTTAGCAAAAGATGTTTTAAATGCTTGTTTAGAAACAGGTGGAGATTTTGCGGAAATCTTTATTGAAGATACTGTTAAAGATTTAATTTCGCTTGATAATGGTAATTGTGAACAAGCAACAACTAATTATGTTTATGGAGCAGGTATTAGAATTTTAAAAGGATTACAAAGTGTTTATGGTTATACAAATGATTTATCAAGAAGTGGTTTAATGAACCTTGCTTGTAATCTATCTAAATCATTCCATGATCAAAGAATCAAAACAGTAAATGAGATTAAAACTGTTCGAGTTGGAAAATCTCATCAACCTAAAGTACCATATGAAAATGTATCTAAAAAAGAGCGAATTGATTATCTTTTAAAAGGCAGTAATGCTTGTATGAATTATGATAAAAAAATCGTTAGAGTTATGATTGGCTTTACTTCAACAAATCAAAAGGTATATATTTTTAATTCAGATGGGAAATTTATTAGAGATACTAGAGTAAGAGGTAGATGCTTTATTAATGCGATTGCTTCAAATGGTGTGGCAATTGAATCTAGTGGTGAAGGACCTGGTGCATTAAAAGGATTTGAATTCTTTAATGATGAAATCGATATTGTAAAAGTAGGTGAAGATGTCGCTAGAGTTGCGTGTATGTTATTAGACGCAAAAGAATGTCCAAGTGGGAAAATGCCTGTAATCATTGGTAATGGATTTGGTGGAGTTATCTTCCACGAAGCTTGTGGACACTCATTAGAAGCTAGTTCAGTAAGTAAAAACTTATCGGTTTTCTCAAATAAACTTGGAACTCAAATTGCTTCTAGCATTGTTTCTGCAGTAGATGATGGAACTATTGAAGGTGCTTGGGGAAGTGAAAACGTTGATGATGAAGGTCATAAGACACATCGCAATTTACTAATTAAAAATGGTGTATTGAATTCATATTTAGTTGATTCATTTAATGGTAGAAGAATGAATGCTCATGAAAATGGTGCTTCAAGAAGAGAATCATATAAATTTGAACCAACTTCAAGAATGTCTAATACATTTATTCTTCCAGGTAAATCTACTCCTGAAGAAATTATTAAAGCAACTAAATTTGGTTTATATGCTAAATCAATGGGTGGAGGTAGTGTAAATCCTGCAACAGGTGAATTCAATTTCGCAGTTAATGAAGCCTATATTGTTGAAAATGGTGAAATTGCTTATCCAGTAAAAGGTGCTACTTTAATTGGCTCAGGTAAAGATGTTTTATTAAAGATTGATATGGTTGGAAATGATTTAAAGAGAGCTCAAGGTATGTGTGGAGCAGCTTCTGGATCTGTTCCAACAGATGTTGGTCAACCAACAATTCGTGTATCAGAAATGACCGTTGGTGGTAGAGGGGAGAAATTGAATTAGTATGAATTATTCTGTTTATTTTCAAAAAGCAAAAGATCAAGGTATTGATGAATTAGAATTATCTATCACTTCAACAAAAAAATTATCTATTGATGTTTTTAGAGGTGAGATTGAATCATTTTCTTCATCACTTACAAAAGCTTTACAAGCACGTGGTAAAATTGGTAATAAAGTTGGTTATGTTAATTCAGAAAACTTTGATCGTAAAAAAGTTGATGAATTAATTGGTCAAATTAAAGAAAACGCGGAAAATAATAACTCTAAAGATGAATGTATTATTTTCAAAGGTAGTGAAAAATATACAAAGAAAATTGTATTTAATAAAAAATTGGAAGAAACTAGTGTTGATGATAAGATTGCATTATTAAAAGAAATTGAACATAAAGCAAAATTAAAAGATTCTAGAATTAAAGATGTCACAGTTTCTTATCAAGAAGAACAATCAGAAAAAGTATTAGAAAACTCTTATGGATTAAAATTAAAAGATAAATCAAATTATTTTATGATTTATTGCTCTGTTGTTTGTGGTGATGAAAATGAAACAAAAAATGGTGGGGATTATATTTTAGGTAATGATTTATCTATTTGCAATGTTGATGATTTTGTTGATAGAGTATGCGCAGATGCATTAGATCAACTAGGTGGTGAACCTTGCGATTCTAAAAAATATAAAGCAGTATTTAATCCATCAGTCACAATTTCTTTATTAAATTTCTTCATTCATAACACAATTGCAGAAGAAGTGCAAAAGAATACATCCTTATTAAAGGATAAACTAAATCAATTAGTTACATCAAAGAAGATTACAATTGAAGAAAGACCATTAGATAGAGGAATCTTCTTTAGATATTTTGATGATGAAGGTGTTGCAACATATAATAAAAAGATTATTGATAAGGGTATATTAAAAACATATCTATATAACTTAGCAACTGCAAAGAAGGATGGATGTGCTTCTACTGGTAATGGATATCGTGGTAGTGGTAAAGTTGGAACAAGCACATCAAGTTTAACGATTAGACCAGGTAAAAAATCATTAGATGAATTATTCGCAAAAGTTGGAAATGGTATTTATATTACTGATGTTGCTGGTTTACATGCAGGTATGAATGCACAATCAGGTAACTTCTCATTACAAGCAAATGGTTATTTAATTGAAAATGGGAAAAAGACTAAACCAGTTTGTTTAATTACAATCGCAGGTAATTTATTTGAAGTATTTAAAAATGTGATAGAAGTCGGTAACGATGTTAAGACTACATTCCAAGGATTCTGTCCTTCAGTTGTTGTTAAATCGATTTCTGTATCAGGTAAATAGTATAATTAGAGCAAAATTTAGATAATAATATTATTCTTGATTTGCTCTTTTATTTTTTGAAAAAAATATAATTATCCCCCATATTTTGTGCTAAAATAAGCATAAGCAACCATTAGTTGACAAAAAAATAATGATTTCAAACTAAAATTGGTGGTAGCAACCAATATTTTTTCTTTACTATAGTGGAGTAAAAAGCAAAGGAGAAAAATATGAATATTGAAATTGCAAATAGATTACAAAAATTAAGAAAAGAAAAAGGATATACACAAGAAGAACTAGCTGATGCTTTAGGTATTTCACGTCAAGCAGTATCAAAATGGGAAAGAGCAGAAGCTTCGCCAGATACAGATAATCTAATACTGTTAGCTAAATTATATGGGGTATCCTTAGATGATTTATTAAAGGTAAGTGAAGAAGCAGAAGATGATATTAAATCATATAATGAAGATAACAAAGAAAATACGGATAATGTAGAAAATAATAAAAAAGGAAAAGATCATGTAAATATTAATTGGGATGGGATCCATGTTGTTTCCGAAGATGGTGATGAAGTCCATATTGATAAAGGTGGAATCCATATTAAAGATGGAGATAGTAAATCTAGCCATGTTATAGAAAAAATTGAAACAAATCCACATCGAAGAGAAATATATAAAATGATTCAAAAAATTGTTTCACCAATAACTGTTTTTGGAATCACTATTGCGTATATATTAATTGGTTCTTTATTAAACGCATGGCATCCAGCTTGGATAATTTTCTTATTAATTCCAATTATTCCATCTATTATTACTGCTTTCTATAAAAGAAAATTTACTGGATTTGCTTTCCCAGTCTTTGTTGTTAATGTTTATTTAATTTTAGGTCTAGTCTCGCCTCGACAATGGCATCCATGGTGGTTTGTTTTCCTACTAATTCCTGTGTATTATTCTATTTTTGGTCCTATTGATCATGCAATTAAAAAAAGGCATCAAAATGAAGTAATTTTTGATTTAGATTATGAACCAAAAAGAAATAAAAAAATTGTAATTGATGCAAAAGAAGATTAATTTTCTAAAAAGAAGATATTACTAGCCTTACCTTCAATAGAGTGAGGCTTTTTCTTTTTTTTATCAGAATAAACGCACAAATTAATTATAAGCTGTAAGAAAGAATATAAAATACAATCTTACGGCTTTTTTTATGTGGATTTATGTTGTATAATGATAGTGAAATATGATTTTTAATATTCATATATAAATATATGA
>JAQXGN010000058.1 GCA_029006735.1 Caryophanales bacterium | reverse complement strand
ATTACACTTTAATACTATCATAAAATCATTAATATCCAAATATTTTTTTAGAAACTGCATTTACTTTAAATAAAATAATCTAAATTCCTGCATTTTCTTTGTTTAGAGTGTAATAACTGCGTTTACTTTAAAAATTTGCGAAATAAGGAATATTTCATCTTTCTCAAGGAAATTATATTAAGAATAATAAAAAAGCTTTATATGAGCCTAATTTTATTTATTTAGCAAAAAAAAGATTGTTAACTATTTTTCTAGATAACAATCTTAATATATTTTTTTATACTAATAATAATTTCTAACTGGAGTGATAATTTGAACAATCGAATCATCACCTACTGCAGTTACTCTAAACGCATTCATTTCTCCTGCGAATGATAAGATAACATCTTCACTTTGAACTGCTCTAATCGCATCTGTTACATAATCTACATTAAATGAAATATCAAATCTTCCACCTTCATATTCATATAAATCAATCGCTTCATTTGCTGAGCCGACTTGTTCGCTCTTTGAAGATACTTCTACACCTTGATCTGATAACGATAATTTAACGATTCTTTCTCTTTCTACTGCAAGTAAAGAAACACGTTGCATTGCATTAATAAATTTAGCACCATTAACTTGTAAATTATATGGATAAGAATTTGGAATCATTCTTGATGTTTTTGGGAAATCACCATTAATCAAACGTGAATATACTTTTGTTGTTCCAAATTCAAACACAACCTTATTATTAGAAATATTTAAAACTACATCTTCATTTTCAATTAATTTAGCAACTTCATTTACTGCTTTAACTGGAATATTTGATTCAAATGGATGAGTAAAAATATCAATTTTCTTTTTAGCTAATCTATAACTATCCGTTGCAACAAATTCTGCGCCTTCTCCTGTTGCTTTAACATTGATTGCAGTTAAAATAGGTCTTATTTCTTTTGTTGAAGCAGCAAAAGAAGTTTGTGCTACAATCTTTTTAAATTCATCAGCTTTGAAAGCAACATCTTCTCCTAAAATAGATAAATCTAAATCTGGATATTCTTCTGCTTTCATTGAATTCAATTGGAAATTAGATTTATTATCCGAAATTCTAACGATAACATCATCAAAAATTTCAATAGTTACTATTTCACCATCTAATCTTTTAATAATTTCCATTAAGTATTTAGCAGATATTAATGTTGATCCGCATGTATAATCAGAAATAATTACTTTACCATCTTCTTCTATTGGTAAATAACTTTGAATAGTTAAATCATTATCACTACCTAATGCAACTAATCCTCCATTAGTCATCTCTAATTTAAAATTTAAGAATGCAGGAGTTGGTGATTTAGGTCCAATAGCAACATTTACAATAGTTAATAATTTTAATAAGCGAGAGCGGTTAATCGATAGTCTCATATATATTTTTCTCCTTTATATATTTATTTAATAACAATAATAAGGGATGTGGAAATGTGGATAATTCCTCATTCACACCACTAATTTATTGTATCATATTTCAAAATAAAATACTATGTATTTTGTATTACGAATTTAATAATTTTTTTATATCGTCAATTGCATTGTTTAAAGATAAATCAGTTTTCAACATTAATTCAACTTTTTCCACAGAAGACATAACGGTAGAATGATCTCTACCACCTAATAATTTACCTAGAGGAATGAAAGGAGTATTTAACATTGTTCTACATAAATACATACAAATTTGTCTAGCTAAAGCTATTTGAGAAGTCCTTACTTTTGAAGAAACTTGTTCTTCAGTTAAATGGTAATATTCACATACAGCACTGATGATATCTTGCTCAGTAAGTGTATTACCTTTTTTCTTTTTAGAACTAATTCCAGAAACCGATTCTTTAATTGTATTAATATCAATTTTACTCATATGTTTTACATTGATTGTATAGAATAACAATCTATTTAAAGCACCTTCTAATTCACGAACGTTTTTGGAAAAGTTTTCTGCTAAATAAACAATACCATCATAATCAAAATTATTGATATTAAGTCCATTAGCCTCAATTTTTGTTTTAAGAATAGAAATACAAGTGTCAATATCAGGATTTTGAATATTTACGCTCAATCCCATGTTAAAACGAGATACTAATCGATCCTCTAAACCCTTTAAATCGTTTGGATGACGATCAGAAGTCAATACGATTTGTTTACCATTAGAGACTAAAAAATTGAATACGTTGAAGAATAATTCTGCGGTTTTAGTTTTTTCTGATAAGAATTGAATATCATCGATTAATAACACGTCAACAGTCTTTAAAAAGTCCTTTAATGATTCGTCTTGATTGCCTCTAACATATTTAACAAATTCATCAATGAAAGCATCTGTTGTAATATATAAAACTTTGAAAAATGGGCGTTTTTCCTTGATATAATTTCCAATTGAATGAAGTAAATGAGTCTTACCTAATCCGGATTTAGAATAGATAAATAATGGGTTAAATGATTCACCAGGGTTAGCAGTAATTAATACAGATGCTTGAACCGCTTCTCTATTTGATGAACCAACAACGAAATTATCGAAAGTATATTTTGGATTCAAACTACAATGTTGAAAAAAAGTATGTTTTGGTTGATCAGAAAAAGTTTGAATAGATGATTGAATATCATCAGGTTGAATGAATTCAACTTCAAAATTTGTTTCTGTAACAAAATATACAGCGTCATCTACTAAATTTTTATAAGTTGAATTTGAATTTAATAAGCTGTAAGCTAATTTAGAATCTGTTAAAACTAAAATCTTATTACCTTCAATTTTGTGAATTTTTGTTGTGGAAAAAAATTGATCAAAAACATGTCTATCTTCAAGTCTTTCTTTGATATATTTTAAAACATCATCCCATATTTTTTCTTTTTGTGATAATGAAATAGGCATAAGTACATCCTCCTATGTTAATATCTGAAAAGATGATATCACAAAATTGTGTAAAAATATATAAAGAAAATAATAAAAATTAAATTTTCCACAATGAAAAAACATAAAAAAACACGAGAATACGACAAAAAAGAGGGTTTTCCACAAAAATACTATGTTGAAAACTTTGCGGGAAATAGTAATAACATTATGGAAATTGTGGAAAATGTTAAAAAATAAAATTAAAGAAAAAAATATAAGAAAATTCAAAAAAAATGATTTGTTTGTTGACTTATTATATAAATAATATATATAATTTTATCGCGTATAGAACGTAATCGGAGGTGTTATACAATGAAAAGAACATATCAACCTAGCAAAAGAAAACACAAAAACACATGTGGTTTCCGTGCAAGAATGGCAACCCCAAATGGCAGAAAAGTATTAGCAAGACGTCGTTTGAAAGGTAGAAAACAACTTACAGCTTAGGTAAAAAAAGTTAAAACTGCTTCTAGTAATCTAGGGCAGTTTTTTTCAAAAGAAAGAAAAGAGGGTGAAAAAATAATGAAAATAAAATATCGTGTAAAAAAACATGAAGATTTTCAAAAAGTCATCCAAGCGAAAAAATCAATCGCGAATAATTGTTTTGTTATTTATTACAAACAAAATGAAATGGGACACGCAAGAGTAGGAATTTCTACTAGTAAAAAACTGGGAAATGCAGTTGTTAGAAGTCGAATAAGACGACAAGTTCGTGTCATTGCAAAAAATGAAATTAATTTTGAAAATGAATATGATTATTGCATAATTGTCAGAAAAAAATATTTAAATAATGATTTTCAAAGCAATAAAAAAGAATTTTCAAATTTAATAAAAAAAGTCAAATAGGAGGACGAAAATGAAAAGAGGTTTAAAATTAGTAACCATCGTAGGATTATTCATTATCGCATTAGCTTCCCTATCTTCTTGTACAAAATCATTTTGTACAGTTGCAGACAAAACACAAACTATGTATTACAAAGGCTATGCAAAAGAGTTTGATGAAAACAAAGTAGCAACAAGTTATTATGGTTTTGGAGAAGAAGATGAAACAAAAAAGAATGTAACTTATACAATCAACGAAAAAGCAAGGACAGAAGGATATTTATTACCAACTGCAGAATTTAATACTTTTATCGAAGCAAAGATTGATGGTTATATTGTTGAAGCAAAAGCATACTATGAAAAAATTTATAGTGCAGAAGAAATGGATAAATATTATACAAAAGAATATTTTTACGCATTAGCTTTATTCGGTGGTTCAGATAAAACTGATTCAGAAGGGAAAGTTGATTATACAAAAAATACTCTTTGGTACAATTTTGATATGTGGGTCAAAGAAGCAAGAGCAAAAGATGATTTAGGTATTGAAAAATGTCCAGACAACAACTATATCAATGGATATAAAGCACAACTTAATACTTATGTTGCTAATCTAACAACATGTATCTCTCCAATCACAGATACTTATAATGGAATTACTATTGAAGGAAAAAAATGGAAAGATGCATGGAATAATGGTGTCATTGAAGGACTATTAGTTTATCCAATCGCTTGGTTAATTTACACATTCGCTACAGCATTCCAAGCTCTTGGAGGATTTGGTACATTCTTAGCAATTTTCTTTGTTACATTAATTGTTAGAGGAGTATTAATTGCTCTTACATTTAAACAAACTTTAGCACAACAAAAAATGACCTTATTACAACCAGAACTTGCAAAAATACAAGCAAAATATCCAAACGCTCAAACAAATGATTATGAAAAACAAAGACTTGGGCAAGAACAAATGGCATTATACAAGAAGTATAAGATTAATCCATTTGGTATGTTAATCATTATGATATTCCAATTCCCTATCTTTATTGCTGTATGGGGAGCTATGCAAGGATCTTCTGTATTAATGTCAGGTGAAATTTTTGGATTAGAATTTGCTGCTTCAACAGGTGCATCATTAATTGCTTTTAAAACATTACCATGGCACGCAATATTAACAGCATGGATTATCTTTGTTTTAATGGCAGCAGCACAATTCTTATCAATGAAATTACCACAATGGTTACAAAAAAGAAGAGAAAAGAAAACACCAAAGCTTGGAAAAAATCCATCAGTTGATCAACAACAAAAAACAATGAAAATGGTAAATAATGTAATGGTTGTTATGATTATTGTTATGGGTTTATCATTACCGATCGCAATGAGCATTTATTGGTTTGTTTCTGCACTTATTTCGTTAGGACAATCATTCCTTACTCAAGCTCTTATCGCAAAATCCGGAACAATGAAAAACAACAAAAATGTAAAACAATCAGCAGTTAAAGGAATGAAAAAATAGGAGAACAAAATGAGATATACAGGAAAAACATTAGAAGAAGTAATTGAAAAAGCAGCAAAAGAAGAATATGTATCAAAAGAAGATTTAGTATATGAAGTTGTTTCTAATTTAGAAGAAACGGTTGAAATCGAAGTATATACAATCGTTGATGTTATTGAATATGCGCAAGAATACTTAAAATCTTCAATTGAAGCATTAGGTTTAGAATGTAAAGTTATTCCATCAATTAAAGATGATATTATTCATTTAAAGATAGATTCAGACCATAATTCAATTTTAATTGGAAAGAATGGAAAAACATTACAAGCATTAAACGAATTAACAAGAATCGCAATATCAAATCACTTTAAACATAGATATAGAATTTTATTAGATATCAATGGATATAAAGATGATAAATATGATCGATTAGTTAAGATGAGTAGAAGAATTGCTCATGAAGTTCAAAAAACTCATCAAACAGTAACTCTTGATCCAATGCCAGCAGATGAAAGAAGAATGATTCATAATGCATTAACAAATATGCCACATATTAAAACAGAATCAACAGGTGCAGGAAAATCAAGACAAATTCAAATTATTTATATTGACTAAAAAGAATTTCAACATAGATTGGGGTAAAATAAAGAAAGAAACTTTATTTACCCCTTTTTAAATGCTGATTATCTTTATTCTAAAATAAAAATAATATATACTAATTTCGAGGTAAAAATATGTTTGATACGATTGTAAATTTAATTACCCCTCCAATGAAAGGAGCGGTCGCAGTAATAAGATTATCTGGTGAAAAAACTTTGGAAATAGTTCAAAGTATTTTTTCTCGCGAAATAACAAAATCACATCACGTTTATTATGGATATATAAAAAATAACGAAGAAATAGTCGATGAAGTAATGTTATCTTATTTTAAAGCACCAAGAAGTTTTACGGGAGAAGATGTAATTGAAATATCAAGCCATGGCTCAATGTTGATTGCGAATCAAATTATATCGATGTGTTTAGCTAAAGGAGCAAGACTTTCGGAACGAGGAGAATTTACATCGCGCGCTTTTTATAATGGAAGAATTGATTTGGTTCAAGCAGAAGCAGTAAATGAATTAATTAACGCTCAAACAGAAGAAGCAAAGAAATTATCATTGTTTTCTTTAAAAGGAGAAACATCGAAACTATTAGATCCATTAAAAAGCAAACTTGCAGATATTTTATCTCTTATTGAAGTAAATATTGATTATCCAGAATATGAAGACATTGAAACAATGACGAACGACAAAATAATTAATGAATTAGATGATGTTATTAATGTTGTGACCCAATTAATTAAAGATGGAGAAAAATCACGAATAATATCAGAAGGAATAAAAATCAGTATTATTGGAAGACCAAATGTAGGGAAATCTTCTTTATTAAATGCGTTATTAAAGCAAGAAAAAGCGATTGTAACTAATATTCCAGGAACAACTAGAGATATTGTTGAAGGACAAATTAATTTAAATGGATTAATCATTAATCTTTTAGATACTGCAGGAATTAGAGAAGCAGATAATGAAGTAGAAAAAATAGGAATTGAAAGATCAAAAAAATCAATAGATGAATCGGATTTAGTAATATTAGTATTAGAAGCAAATGTATTATTAGAGGAAGATAAAGAATTATTATATGCAATAAAAGATAAGAAACATATTATTGTTTATAATAAGTTAGATTTAATAAAAGAAAAAGAAACTGAAGGAATCTATATTTCAGCAAAAGAACAGAATATTAAAGAATTAGAAGAAAAGATAAAAGAATTATTCTCTCTTGATAAACTGAATGAATTAAGTCCATCTCTATGCTCTGCTAGAGAAATAGGATTATTAAATAAAGTAAAAAGCAACTTAATAAAAGCAAAATTAGAAGCAAAAGAAGGATTATCCTTAGATTTAATTTCTATTTCTTTAAAAGAGGCGTATGACGCGATTAAAGATATATTAGGTGAAGAAGTACATGTAGATTTATCAGAAGAGATCTTCTCTAGATTTTGCGTAGGTAAATAATATGATTTTTGATACACATTGTCATTTATATGATGAAAAATATATTGAAGGACCTAATCAAGCAATTAAAACTGCATTAGATAATAATGTTGGATTGTTAATGATTCCAGGAGATAATCTTCCCCACTCTATTATTGCGAGTAAATTATCAAAAGAATTTAATGAAGTATATGCTGCAGTTGGAATACATCCAGAAGAAATAGATTCTATCGATATTGATGAAGCATTAATTGAATTAGAAAAACTTGTAAAAGAAAACCCAAAAATTAAAGCAATTGGAGAAATCGGGTTAGATAAATATTGGAATAATCAAGAAGAAGTTATTGCAAAACAAAAAGAATATTTTATTAAACAAATTGAATTAGCTAATAAACTTCATCTTCCAGTAATTATTCATGATCGAGAAGCCCATGGGGATACTTTAGAAATATTAAAGAAATACCCTCCTTTATATGGAGGAGTTTTACATTGTTTTTCAGGTAGTGTTGAATTTATGAAAGAAATAATAAAATTAGGCTTTTATATTGGTATCGATGGACCAGTAACATATAAAAATGCGATTAAAGTTAAAGAAGTAGTGTCGGAATTACCACTTGATAAAATGGTAATAGAGACAGATTCTCCTTACATGACACCAGTTCCATTAAGAGGTAAAATTAATTGCCCTCACTATTTAAAATATGTAATAGATGAAATTAGTCGAATTAAGTCGATTGATTCACGTGAAATAGAATATACTACGTATAACAATGGAAAAAAATTATTTAGGATATAGTTATGAAACAAGAAAAGAAGCCAGTTATCGTTGTAGAAGGAAAAACTGATATTGATAAAGTAGGTAAATTAGTAGATGCAATACTAGTTTCAACTAATGGTTCTGAAGTTTCACGTGAAACTATTGACTATATTAAGACATTATCTCTTACTAGGAAAATAATCGTTCTTACTGATCCAGATTATCCAGGATTAAGAATAAGAGAGATTATATCTCAAGCTCTACCAGAGTGTTCTCATGCATTTGTAAATAGAAAAAAGGCAAGCAATGGGAAAAAATTAGGTGTCGCAGAATCTCCAGATGAAGAGATTATTAAAGCTTTAAATAATGTTATATCTGGAGAATATAAGGAAAGTAATTATTGCTTTACAGCATGTGATTTATATGAATTAGGATTAGTAGGAAAAAACAATTCATCTTTTCTTAGAGAAAAAGTATTTGAACATTATAATTTAGGTTATGGAAGTGCAAAAACATTACAAAAAAGATTATCACAAGTAGGTATTACTAAAGAAGAATTAAATAAATTTTTAAAGGAGGAAGAAAATGAAGGTTGCAAGTAAAGAATTTGTTATAAAAAAAATGACAGAACTAATGATCACTCCTAAAAAACATTATTCACAAAATTTTTTAGTTGATTATGATATTGTAAAAAATGCAATAGATGAACTAGACGTTAAGGATGATGAGATTGTTATTGAAATAGGTCCAGGACTTGGCGCTTTAACACAAGAATTACTTCAAAGAAATATTGAAGTATATGCTTTTGAGATTGATAAAGACATGGTTAATCATTTATCATCATTTTTTAAAAATTATGCAAACTTTCATTTGAGTCAAGAAGATTTTTTAAAGGTGGATTTAAGTATTTTTAAAGATAAAAAAATTAAGTTTATTTCTAATGTTCCATATAATATAACAACTCCACTTATTGAAAAAATAGTTACTTCGTCATTAAATATTGTTTCTTTTGAATTTATGGTTCAAAAAGAAGTATATGATCGTTTAAAAGCGAAAGTAGGTACAAAAGAATACGCGCCTATAAATGTATTTATTGAATATGTTGGTAAATTAAAAGTTGTTCAAAAAGTATCGTATAAATGTTTTATTCCTATGCCTAATGTTGATAGTATTATTTTAAAAATAGACTTTGTAAATGAAATAACAAAAGACAAAGCGTTAAATAAAGAATTTGTACGTATTACAAAAGCGAGTTTTGCTTTAAGAAGAAAGACAATGTTAAATAATTTAACAGGATATTTTAATGATAAAGAAAAAGCAAGGATAATATTAAAAGAAGTTGGGATAGAAGAATCTACTCGTCCAGAACAAATTAATACAGAAACATTCTTTAAATTAGGAAAATATGTTTATCAAAACAAATAAAAATTCATATTCATAAATGGTGATGAATATGAAGATTAATGATTTAGTAACGCGAAAAAAATATAATAACGATATTCTTTTTCGAATTATTAAGATTGAAAAAGATAAAGTAATTTTGAAAGGTGAGTTTTTCCGCTTAATCGCAGATGCAGATATAGAAGACCTTACCCCACTTGAAATTAGAAACAAACAAAAAGTAGTTCTTCCTTTTATTAGTGTTGAAAAAAACGTTATTAAGGGAAGGGTTCTCCATCTTGATGGAGATGCATATTATTTAAAAAAAGCATTAGACAGTTATAAAGAGTATGGGATAGATGCAGTAGGATATTATTTAAAAGAAGAAAATATGCCTTTGATGATTAAAACTTATTTAGAAAAACATCAGCCGGATATATTAGTTATTACAGGACATGATTCATATAAAATAAATGAAAATAGATATGATATTAATTCTTATTTAAATTCGAAGCATTTTATTAATACTATAAAAGAGGCAAGGCAAATAATTCCAAGTAAGGATGAATTAGTTATTGTTGCAGGGGCGTGTCAATCTTATTATGAAGAACTCATTAAGGAAGGAGCAAATTTTGCTTCATCTCCTACTAGAGCAAATATTCATTTATTTGATCCAGTAATTATTGCATCTTTTGTTGCTTGTTATAGAATTAATCAAGAAATTGATGTAGAATACATTTTATCCAGTACCCTTTCTAAAGGGATGGGTGGGATTGAAACAAAAGGGAAAGCGAGAAAAACCTTTATTGTTGGAGGAAAATAATAATCGTATGTTATTAACTAAGGCATATGCAAAAATAAATATAGGATTAAAAGTTGTAGGCAAAGATGAAAAAGATGGATACCATTATGTAGATATGGTTACTTTACCTTTAGAATTACACGATAGAATAGAAATAGAAAAGATTCCAGATAATTACGACACAATTTTAACTTGTGACGACAAATCGATTCCAACGGATGAATCAAATACGGTATATAAAGCTGTAAAAGCAATGAAAGAAAAATATGGATTTAAAACAAAATTAAGAATTCATATACATAAAAATATTCCACATTGCTCGGGCTTAGGTGGTGGTTCTGCAGACGCAGCGGCAGTTATATTGGGATTAAATAAAATTCTCAATCTAAGAGCGACTTTAGAGGAATTATGTGAATTAGGCGCTCAAGTTGGATCAGATGTTCCTTTATGCATAATTAATCGACCTGCACATGTTTTAGGAAAAGGAGAAATTATTAAACCATTTAAATTAAAAAAAGGATATTATGTTTTACTATGTAAACCAAATAAAGGATTGGTAACTAAGGATGTTTATCATCAATATGACATATTAAATACAAAGTTAAATAAAGATAATCTATCTTTAATTAAAGGATTGGAAACAGATAATTTTGAAGAAATAAATAGTAATTATGGAAACGAATTAGAAGAAGCTGCAATATCATTAAATCATGATGTAGAAATTATCAAAGAAATAATAAAAAAAGCAGGATGTGATCTAGTTATTATGACAGGATCAGGCGCATGTGTTTGTGGGTTATCAAGAAATTTAAAAAAATTAGAGAATTTACAAAGTTCTTTGAATAAAAATAAGTTTGATACGGAAATTACTAAAATTTTATATTAAAGTAATAATAATTTTATTAAGAAAAAAGAAGGGTGTAAGCCCTTTCTTTTTTTTAGATGGTTTTATTATAGAAAAATCTGTTATTTCTTCTTATAATAAGAGTGATAAATATATCTAATAGTAGTAAATAAAGGAGTTCATATGATCGATAGTAGAAGAGCCGTAATCTATTCTCTAAGCGCTAATAAAGAATTAGCTGCAGACGTTGCAAATAGACTCGGAACTAAAGTCTCACCAGTTCAAATTAATCACTTTGCTGATGGAGAAATTCTCTGCGTACCTCAAACATCAATCAGAGAAAAGGATGTTTATATCATCCAATCAACTTATAATCCAGTTACTGAAAATTTATTTGAAATTTTAGTATTCTTAGATGCTTTAAAAAGAGCATCAGCAAGAACAATTAATGTAGTTATTCCATATTTTGGTTATGCTAGACAAGATAGAAAATCAAAACCTAGAGAACCAATTACATCAAGACTTGTTGCAGATTTATTAAAAACAGCAGGAGCAACTAGAGTTATTACAATTGACTTACATGCAGCACAAATTCAAGGATTCTTCTCATGCTTAGTTGATGAATTAACCGCCATTCCAGAAATCGCTAATTATTTTAGAGGAAAAGTAAATGATAACTTTGTCGTTGTTTCTCCAGATCATGGTGGAGTTAATAGAGCAAGAAGAGTTGCAGAAAGATTAAATTTACCACTAGCAATTATTGATAAACGTAGAACAAAACCTAATGTTGCAGAAGTAATGAATATTGTTGGTGATGTTGAAGGTAAAGATTGTTTAATGGTCGATGATATGATTGATACAGCAGGATCTGCAAATGCAGGCGCTAAAGCATTAAAGGCAAATGGTGCAAAGTCAGTTAGAATTGCTTGTACTCATGGCGTATTCTCTGGCCCGGCAGCAGAAAGACTATTAGATGGAACGTTTGATGAAGTTGTTACAACGAATACAATCCCGTTACCAGAAAAAATGAAAGATCCAAGAGTTCATGTTATTAACTTAGCTCACATTATTGCAAGAGCTATTGAAAACATTGAAGCAGGCGATCCAGTCTCTGATATTTACACAGATAAATAGAAATAATAAAAATAAAAGAATGTACTTTATAATGTGTACTCTAATGAATACGTATTTATAAATACATTCTTTTTTGTTGTAAATAAAAAGAGATGAATTTAATAAATTCACCTCTAATTATAAATTAATTATTCAGCACTAAAACCTTTTACAACGATGCTATCGATTTTTAAATCAGACTTAGTAGCTGCTCCTTCTAAAACTGTAAGAGAGAATCTAAGATAAACAGTTTCTCCAGTTGAACTAATAGTATATGTAAATTCTTTAGCAGAAGTAGAAGGTGTGAAAGTTTCTCCAGCTGTCCAAGTTTTTCCATCTGCTGATTTTTCAACTACTACTTGAACTTTAGCTAATGCAAGTGCTTTGAAAGAAACTTCTGTTGCGTTTTTAAAAGCAAATGATGACATTAGATAGTTTTGATATTGTTGAGATGTATAGAATCTCATTAATACACTTTTAGCACCTTCAATAGGTTTTGTTGTAGAAACAGAACCACCAACAATAATCCATTGGTCTGCTTCAGGACCAAATGCTTTTGGATTAGAGTTATCATAAGATGTTGTAGCTACAAAATCAGCGGAATCAAAATTTTGAGAATAGATTTCTGCTGCAATTGGAGTACCAAATGCGACAAATGTTGCACTTACTTCAGCACTACCAGTAACAATGAAAGAATAAACGCCATCAACTGCTTCAATTGCTTTTCCGTTAACTAAAACTTTGTCAACAATATAATCTTTTGCAGGAGTTACAGTAATTGTAACTGTATCACCACTATTTGCGATTGTTTTATCAACACTAACTGTACCGTTTTCAATTGTAGAAGCAACAGAAATAGCGTAAGATTTATGAGTAACTGAAGTTACCTTTGGATAAACTTTAACACCATCAACAGTATAAAAATAGAATTCACTTGTTGTATTATATTGCTTTGAAGCACCTCTTGCAGTAATAGTATCGCCTACAACAGGAACAGTAACACCATCAGCCATGACACCACCATAAATTTCGAATGCTTTATTTCCTAACCAAATAGTGTAGTTATTATATTGTGTGCTATAAGTAATTTCTGTTACAGTTCCAGTAACAGTAAATTCAAATGGAGTTACACCGGATGTAAATGGAGTTGTAATAGCGACAGCTTCTTCGATTGATAATGGAGCAGCGTCTGTTGAAGTATATGCTTTTACAAATGTTACGAATGAATCTTTAATAGTTGCGTTATCGCCATCTGATAAAACTGCATAACCTGCACTTAATGAAGGCATAGTACCATTAGCTAATACAGTTTCTGCTGTTAATGCACCTGATGTACCTAAAACGACATCAACATCGCTTCTATTAGCGACTGCTTCAGCAATTGCAGTATCATTTTCACCTGCAATAGCAACAACATCATCGTTTTCTGGTAATTCAACACCTACAGTTTTTGCATAACTTCTATATGTAGATAATAATGCTTTTGCTTTTTCTTCTGTGACAGCGCCTGCATAACCAACTGTAAATTTTTCTGCTTTTGAAGGTGGAATATATTTTGTATAAGAATCAACATAAACTCTTACTTCACCATCTAAGTATAAGCTATAGCCCAAATTAGCATCTGTTGTGATTGACACATCGTTTACACCTTTTAATAAGTTGACATTAGCTAATTCAATTTCAACATAGTCGGAAACATTTAATCCTAAATCACCATAAGAAAGTTTTGTAACTTCGCAAGCAACATCACCAACTTTAACGGTTAATCTACATTTACCTTCATTTTCAGCACTTTCAGATCCTGAACTTCCTGGAATAGATGAATCAACATAGAAAGATCTATTAGCATGATCAGCACTTGATAATTTAGCCATGATTGTAAGTTTACATACTGTATCAGCACCAACAGCAACGTTGTAGTTATAAGTTGCACCTTTTGACCATTTTGCGTTCTTTACTAAAGATTCTTTTGATAAATATGTTGCGTTATCTTCTGAACATTTGAAGACTTTAAATCCATCTTCATCAGTTGTAACTTCAGCAAAAGTATGATTTGCATCCTTTTCTACAGTAACAAGAACTTCACCATAAATTGAAGTATATTTGTCTTGTCCTTCTGCTGCGTGAGTTGCTGGAGTAACTGTTTCTTTTGTCCATACTGCATCAGTCAATGCTGGAACAGTTACTTCTTCAGTAGCACCATCATCAGCAATACAAGCGTGAGTTGCAGTGCCTGTAGCAGTTAATGTTGGTTTAGTAACCATTGTATATACGTCACCATATGTATGTACGTGAGGTGGAACGACATATTTTGTATAAGAATCAACATAAACTCTTACTTTTCCACCTAATATTAATCTGTAACCAAATCCTTTTGTTGAAATAGTAACTGTGTTGACACCTTCTAATAAATTAACGTCTGCTAATTCGATTTCGACTAAAGATTCAGCATTTAATCCTAAATCACCATAAGAAAGTTTTGTAACTTCGCAAGCGACTTCGCCGACTTTGACTTCTAATCTACATTTACCAGCATTTTCTGCTGCGTTTTCTACATCATCGCTACCACCGATTGATGGATCAACGTAGAAAGATCTGTTTGTATGATCAGCATTTGATAATTGAGCCATGATTGTAAGTTTACCCTTTGTTGCAGCTCCTACTGCGAAAGTGTAAGCATAGTCTGTATTTTTGTCCCATTTACCTTCTTTTTTAGAATCTGTTTCTAAGTATGTTTTGCCATCTTCTGCACACGCATAAACCTTAAATCCTTCTTCTCCATTAGTAACATCAGTAAATTGATGGTTGTGTACTGGTGTAGTAGAAGTTGGAGCTGAAGAAGGCTTCTCTGAAGTAGGTTTTGATGAAGTTGGCTTTGATGAAGTTGTTTGTTGAGCTGTTGTATTATTAGATGTAGTGTCTGATGGGGTTTTAGAAGGACCACAACCAACAATAACACCTAATGAAAGAAGAGCTGCAACAGATAAAATAAATAAATTTGATTTTTTCATATTGTTTGTTTTTCCTCTTTTAATAATTGATTGCTAATCATTGTTGAGAAATAGAGAGAGATGACAAGCATCTCATCTCTATATAACATTAAGGTTTTGGATTATTTTGATTTGATTGCTGCTTGAGCTGCTGCTAAACGTGCTACTGGAACACGGAATGGAGAACAAGAAACATAATCTAATCCTGCTTTGTGATAGAAGTTAATTGAATTTGGTTCGCCACCTGTTTCACCACAAACGCCGATGTGTAATTCTGGTTTTGTTGAACGACCAAGTTTAACTGCCATCTCAACTAATTTACCAACACCGTTTTTATCTAATGTTTTGAATGGATCTTCTTCTAAGATCTTGTTTTCATAATATGCTGGTAAGAACTTAGTTGCATCATCACGTGAGAAACCGAATGTCATTTGTGTTAAGTCGTTTGTACCAAATGAGAAGAATTCTGCTTCTTGTGCAATTTCGTCTGCTAATAATGCTGCTCTTGGGATTTCAATCATTGTACCAACGTGGTATTTCATATTTGAACCTGCTGCAGCGATTAATTTGTCAGCTGTAGAAGTGATGATGTTCTTAACATATTTTAATTCTTTAATTTCAAGAATGAATGGAACCATGATTTCTGGTTCAACATTGAATTCTGGATGTCTTGCATTTACTGCTAATGCAGCTTTGATGATTGCTGTTGTTTGCATTTCACAAATTTCTGGATATTGAACAGCTAATCTACATCCACGGAAACCCATCATTGGGTTGAATTCATGTAATTCTTCACAACGTGCTTTAACTTGTTCAAGTGTTTTGCCTGTTGCTTTTGCTAAGTCAATTAAATCTTCTTCTTTTGTTGGTAAGAATTCGTGTAGTGGTGGGTCTAATAAACGAACGTTAACATTCATTCCTGCCATAATTTCATACATACCTTCGAAATCTGATTGTTGCATTGGTTCGATTTCTGCTAATGCTTTTACTCTGTCTTCTTTTGTATCTGCTAAAATCATTTTTCTCATAGAGAAGATTCTATCTTTAGCAAAGAACATGTGCTCTGTACGGCAAAGACCAATACCTTCTGCTCCGAAGTCTTTTGCTTGTTTTGCATCTCTTGGGTTATCAGCATTTGTTCTGACGCGTAATTTTCTTGCTTCGTCAACCCATGCCATTAATCTTCCAAAGTAACCTGATGATAAGTCTGGTAATTCTTTAGCGATATCACCAACATAAATGTTACCTGTTGAACCATCAACTGAAATAACATCGCCTTCACCATAAGTTACACCATTGATTGTTAATGTTTTTGCTTCTTCATCGATTAATGCAGCTGAACAACCTGTGACACAGCATTTACCCATACCACGAGCAACAACAGCAGCGTGAGAAGTCATACCACCACGCATTGTTAAGATAGCTTCTGAAGCAACCATACCGATTAAGTCTTCTGGTGATGTTTCAGCACGAACTAAAACAACTTTTTCACCATTAGCGTGTCTTGCTTCTGCTTCTTCTGCTGTAAATGCTAATTTACCTGTACCTGCGCCTGGGCCTGCTGGTAATCCTTTAGCAATTGGTGTACATTTATCTAAGTCTTTTTTAACAAAGTTTGGTAATAATAATTTATCAAATGATACTGCATCAATTCTTAAAACAGCTTCATCGGTTGTAATTAAACCTTCATCAACCATGTCACAAGCCATCTTTAATGCTGCAGCTGGAGTTCTCTTACCATTACGTGTTTGTAAGAAATATAATTTACCATCTTCAACAGTAAATTCCATATCTTGCATATCTCTATAATGTTTTTCCATTAATTGAATTGTATCCATGAATTGTTGATAAACATCAGGCATTCTTCTCTTTAATTCATCAATATGAAGAGGTGTACGGATACCTGCAACAACGTCTTCACCTTGAGCATTTGGTAAGTATTCAGCAGAGATTACTTTTTCGCCAGTAGCTGGGTCACGTGAGAATGCAACACCTGTACCAGATGTTTCACCTTTGTTACCGAAAGCCATTGATTGAACATTAACTGCTGTACCCCATGAATATGGAATTGAGTTCATCATACGATAAACGTTAGCTCTTGGGTTATCCCATGATCTGAAAACAGCTGTAACTGCTTCAATTAATTGGACATATGGATCTGTTGGGAAGTCTTCACCAAATACTGATTTATAATAATCTTTGTATTTTGCAACTAAATCTTTTAATTGTGCTGCAGTTACTTCAGTATCTAATTTATAGCCGTTAGCTTCTTTTAATTCTTCTAACATTTTATCCATTGCTGTTCTTGGATGTCCTTTAGCAATGTTTGTAAACATTAAAATGAAACGTCTGTAACTATCGTAAGCAAATCTTTCATTTCCTGTTTCTTTTGATAAAACTTCAACAGTTGTATCATTTAAACCTAAGTTTAAAATTGTGTCCATCATACCTGGCATAGATACTCTAGCGCCTGAACGGACTGAAACTAATAATGGATTGTGATCTCCACCAAAATTTTTACCAGATTTTGCTTCTACTGCATGAATTGCATCGTAGATTTGTTTTACAACGAAGTCTGGTAATTTCTTTCCACTATCATAATAAAGATTACAAGCTTCTGTAGAAATTGTGAAGCCTTGTGGAATTGGGACACCGATATGTGTCATTTCAGCTAAGCCAGCACCTTTGCCGCCTAGAATTTCTTTTCCCATTCCGTAAGCATCTTCGAAGTGGAAAACATATTGTTTTTCTGTTGGCATATTCTTCCTCCTAAAATATTGCATGATTTACATATATGTAATCATGAAATTATGCTACGCAAATATTCTAACACATTATTTATAAATAATGATAGAACTTTTTTATGTTAAAACAAAAAAACTGGCGGTAAGCCAGTAATAATTACTATAATTTTTTCAATTTGTTAATTTCTTCTTCGGATAAACTTCTAAATTCCCCTTCTTTTAATCCGTTAATAGTTAAAAACGAAAATTTTTCACGATGTAATACTAATACTTTATATCCAAAATGTTCAAAAGTCCGTTTTACTTGGTGATATTTTCCTTGATGGAGAATTACTCGAGCGGTAAATTCATCTATAATCTCTAATCCAGCAGGTAAAGTTAAATCGCCATCCATAATAATTCCTTTTTTAAATTCTTCAATAAGAGATTTCTTTAATGGCTTATCCACAGTTGCAATATATATTTTTTCAACATGATACTTTGGAGATAATAATCTATGTGCAAGCTGTCCATCTGTTGTAATCAATAAAACACCAGTGGTGTCCTTGTCTAATCGACCAACAGGAAATAAATTAAGATAAGAATAGTCAGGCAAAAGATCTAATACTGTTTTTTGAAAATTATCTTCGGTGGCAGAAATATATCCTTTAGGTTTGTTTAATAAAAAATAATAATCTTTTTGATAGTTTACTTCGATATTATCTACGATTATTTTATCTTCTAAGGGATTAATATAATCATCAGATTTTACGTTAAAACTTCCATTAATTGAAACTCTTTTCTTTTTAATTAATAGTTTAACTTCTTTTCTAGAACCGAATCCATTATTTGATAAAAATTTATCTAACCTCATTGTTTTCACCTAATACATCGTTACTTTTCTTACTAACAAACCTCTCAACAAAGAAAGTAATCAGAAATCCTAATACTAATAATACAACGCTGATGCTAATTTGCACAACATCTAGCGTAACAGGATATTCTGTAGAAGTAAATGTTAAAAAGAAGATAGTGCCAATTGAACCAATAACAAAACCTAAAATAGAAAAATATGTTCTTGTTTCGTGCGTTTTTAATAATCTACCCATAATAAATGAAATTAAGAAGAACCCTCCGATTGCACCTATAACAATAGGTAATAAAACAGAAATATTATGACCAATATTATTAAATTTGATTATTTCACTGATTGTATCTAATATCTTTGCGTATAGACCTAAACACATCATTGTCATTGAACCTGAAATACCAGGAACTACTAAGGCGATGGAAACAATAATACCTGCCAATAATAAATACATCCATAATCCAAAAGTCAAATGTGATAAGTCAATAGAGGCAGTGGTTAATTTGGATACTATACAAATAGCGACCATTATTAATATAGAAATGAATGTTAAAGAGAATCCTTTTAAGCTTTCTTTTCCTTTAACTTTTTTATAAAGTTGAGGAATTCCTCCAATAATTAATCCAGCAAATAGAGAAATGATTATTAATGGGCATTTTTGTAAACCGAGTTTAATTGGAAATACTAGACCAATAAAGCCAATAATGCCACCAAGAGCAACAGGAATTAATACTTTTAGTGATTTAGTAAAATGTTTAAAAATACCATTAATGGCATCAATTAAATCACTATAAATTCCTAATAATACTGCAAGTGTTCCTCCAGATACACCAGGAACAATCATAGCTATTCCAATTGCTATACCCTTTAAAAAAATCTGCAATGCTTTTTTCATGGTTTGGTTCCTCCCACAAGTAATGCACATTTAACATTATACATCTATTAAAGTGTCGAAACGTATTCTTTTTTAATATTTATAAAATTTTAAAAATAAGGAAAGAATAAGTAAATAAGGAGGCAGATATGAATAAGATAGATTGTAAAAGTAAGGAATGTATACATAACGCA
Organism: Caryophanales bacterium; assembly: GCA_029006735.1. GTDB lineage: Bacteria > Bacillota_I > Bacilli_A > RFN20 > CAG-449 > UBA3210. The sequence continues at coordinate 5,763 of JAQXGN010000058.1, read as the reverse complement.
TTGTGTCATTGTATGAAAGAGGCTATAAACGTTTCTGAAAATGCATTTTGTCATAGTTTTAGCGAAAAACTAAGCAATTCATTTAAAGATTATATGGAAGAATATTCAAAAGAAACAATAGAAAAAACGGACGATGGACACTATATAAGATGTGAAAGTACATCTTGTAGAAGTAACGTAAAAGAGAGATGTGTAAATCCATTTGTTGAGTTTGATAAAAAAGACTTTGGAACACGTTGCTTAAGTTATAGAGAAAAATAGAATAATGCAAGGAAATATCCTTGCTTTATTTTTTGCTTTTTTCATATACAAATTAGTGTTAGAATATGATAGTAATCTCAATATGGAGGATATTTATGCTTTTGTTTGTTGGACTAGGTAATCCAGGCGATAATTATGAAAAAACTAGACATAATATGGGCTTTATGGCTTTGGATAAATTAATGGAAGATCATTTAGGAGAAGAAATTAATAAAAAAGGATTTCAAGGCCTATATTTAAAGACAATTGTGCATGGCAAAACAGTTATTTTTTTAAAACCACAAACATATATGAATTTGTCTGGCCAATCAGTAATAGAAATAATGAATTTCTTTAAAATCAAACTTGATGAATTGGTTGTTATTTATGATGATATGGATTTGGAACCAGGCAAGATTAGAATTAGAAAAAATGGATCTGCTGGTGGACATAACGGCATTAAAAATATCATTGAACACGTTAAGTCACAAGAAATTAAAAGAATACGAATTGGAATTGGAAAAGCTAATATCGGAGTTGTAGATTATGTTTTAGGAAAACCATCTAGCGATGATCAATTAAAAATAGATGCAGCGTTAGAAAAAACATGCAAAGCGATTATTGATATTGTTGATAATGGTTTTGATCATACAATGAACCATTTTAATTAAAATATGGAAAAAACAATATTTGAAAAATTGGAAAATAGTACTGCAGTTACCCACCTTTTAAATAAAGATGGGCATTTTGTTGTACAAGACGCGTTGTCTTTGTCCTTATTAGTTACAAGTGCGTTTAATAAGAAACCTCAAAAAATGTGTGTTGTTGCATCAAATTTATACAATGCACAACAAATTTATGAACAAATGGTTTCTTTAATAGGTGAGGATAATGTGTTATTTTTTCCTCAAGATGAAGTATTAAGAGTTGATATTGAAGCTTTTTCAAAAGAAATGCTGATTCAAAGATTATATGTATTAGAAAAAATATTAGAAAATAAAAATGTGATTGTTGTTTGTCATGTCGCATCTGTTACTAGATACCTTCCAGAGGTTGAGCTATTTAAATCAAATATTTTGGAATTAAAGGTTGGACAAACCATTGAAATTAATAAAATAGTAAATAAACTAATTAGCCAAAATTTTACACGTGTAAATAAAATAGATGGCTCATTACAATTTGCACTTAGAGGAGACATATTGGATATATATCCTATAAATTATGATAATCCAATTAGAATAGAATTTTTTGATGATGAAATTGAGTCGATTAGATCATTTGAAATCAGTGATCAATTATCTAAAGGAAATGTTGATAGCGTTAAGATATTTCCTGCAAACGATTTACTAATTAATGAGGGTTTTAGCGATAAATTAGACATTGTCTTGAAAAAAGAATTGCTAAAATGTAAAGAAAAATTATCTTCTGATTTATATTGTGAATTAGAAAATAAAATATCTAAGGATTTAATAAATATCAAAGAAAATGGGTTTAATGAAAATTATTATAAATATTACTCTTTAATTGTAGAAAAAAAGATTAATATCATGGATTATTTAAAACCAGACACAACAATTATTTATGATTACCCTAAATGCCTTGATTCTTATGAGTTTTTAATTAATCAAACGTATTCTTATTATAGTGAATTATTTAAAATTGGAAAGTCTCTTTTATATTATGATTTCTTTGACAATTTCGTTGATGCTATTCAACACTCAAAAACAATAATAAATACATATGCTTCTCCATTTTCTAAAGATGATGTTGAATTGCCTATTAGAGCGATTCCTCAAATCGCATCTAATATTTTTCATTCTTTTGAATTAATAGATGAATTTATTAATGAAGGGAAAAAGGTCATTGCCTGTTTTAATAATACCCAATTTGATTCATATAAAGAGTATCTTGATGATTATCAAAAAGAGTATAAAATTATTAATCCTAATCAAGTCCCAAATAGTGATTTTGCCATCACTCATTTTCCATTAACTGAAGGGTTTGAATTAATTAATGAGAATTTGGTTTATTTATCTGCGAGAGAAATATTTGGAGCAAAGCAACATGTAAGCAAGTTTTTATCTCGTTATAAAAAAGCAAAAGTTATTAAGTCCTATGAAGAACTTGAAAAAGGTGATTATGTAGTTCATGAAGAATGTGGAATCGGTATTTTTGAAGAAATTGTTACTTTAGAAGTACAAGGGAATCATAAAGACTTTATTAAAATACAATATGCTGATAAAGGGGTCCTGTATGTTCCTCTTGAACAGTTTAGATTGGTTAGAAAGTTTGTTTCAAAAGAAGGTGCTGTTCCTAAATTAAATAAAATTGGTGGTAAAGAGTGGGAAAAGACTAAACAAAGAATTAAAAATAAAGTTAATGATTTAGCAGATAGATTACTTAAACTATATTCCGAAAGAAGTAATACTGCTGGATTTGCTTTTAAGCCAGATGATGAATTTCAAAATGCTTTTGAAAAAGCATTTCCTTATGTTCTAACTGATGATCAAATAAAAGCAGTTGAAGAAATTAAACAAGATATGGAATCACCTCATCCTATGGATAGATTATTATGTGGAGATGTTGGTTTTGGAAAAACAGAGGTAGCATTCAGAGCAGCATTTAAAGCGATACTAAGTGGAACACAGGTTGCACTTCTTTGCCCTACTACATTGCTTGCTAGACAACATTATGAGCGCGCCATAGAAAGATTCTCATTGTTTGGAGTAAATATTGCGTTATTCTCTCGTTTTGTTCCTGAATCAATTCAAAAAAGACAAATTGAAGAAATTAAAGAAGGTAAAATACATTTCATTATAGGAACTCATCGATTATTATCTAAAGATATTTTGATTCCGAATTTAAAGCTGTTGATTATCGATGAAGAACAACGTTTTGGTGTCGAACATAAAGAAAGAATTAAAGAACTTGCAAAAAATATAGATTGTTTAACTTTAACCGCAACACCAATTCCACGTACATTACAAATGTCTTTGGTTGGAATGAGAAGCTTATCCCAACTACAATCTGCTCCTATGAATAGAATGCCAATTCAAACATACGTTGTTCCTTATCAAGATAGTGTGGTAAAAGAAGCAATTGAGCGAGAATTAGCGAGAAAAGGACAAGTATTCTATTTACATAATTTAACTTCTTCAATTGCTCATACAGCAAGGAAATTACAATCCATGGTCAAAAATGCACGCATTGATTTTGTTCATGGAAAGATGGATAAAGATGAAATAGAAGATGTAATGAGTAGATTTTATAATAATGAAATAGACATCTTAATTTGCACTTCGATTATTGAGACTGGATTAGATATTGCTAACGCGAATACAATTATTATTGAATCAGCGGATAGATTTGGGTTATCACAACTTTATCAAATAAAAGGACGTGTTGGAAGAAGCAACCGAGTTGCATACGCATATTTAATGTTTGATGAGCAAAAAGAGTTAAATGATATAGCTAGAAAAAGACTAAAAGCATTAAAAGATTTTACTGAACTAGGATCTGGATTTAAAATTGCGCAACGTGATTTATCTATTAGAGGTGCAGGAGATATTCTTGGCCCTCAACAAGCTGGATTTATTGATACTGTTGGTATTGATATGTATATAAAATTATTAAACGAGGTAATAAAAGAAAAACAAGGTTTTAGCGTAGAAACTAAGCAAATAACCGTTTCTAATATTAATGTTGATGGCTATATTCCAAAAGGATATGCTAACGATGGAGATAAGTTGGAATTATATCAAGAAATTCAAAATATTAATTCTATACCATCATTAGAAATGTTTAAAAATAAAATGATGGACATCTATGGTAGATTACCACAAGAAGTAGAAATATTAATTAGAAAAAGAAAGCTAGATATATTAGGTTCTTCCCCAAATATCTCTTCAATGAAAGAAGAAATGGGTGCAGTCGTTATTATTTTAAGTGAAGAACTATCACAAAAGAATCGGATAGGAATTACGCTATTTGAAAAATTAGGCAAGTTAGCAGATCATATTAATGCTTCTATTGTTAATCATCAAATCAAATTAAAATTAAAGAAAAACGAACAGTTTCTCATGGAGTTAGAAAAAGTGTTAATAATTATTAATGAAATAACAATGTAAGATATAGTATTATTTTATTAAGAAAAATAAAGGATCGTATATGAGAATAGATAAATATTTAAAAGTATCAAGAATAATTAAACGTAGAACAATTGCTAAAGACATATTAGATTTAGGGCTTGTTAAAATTAATAATAAAGTGGCAAAACCAAGTTCAGAAGTAAAAAATGATGACGTTTTAACGTTAAAACTCGGAGAAAGAGAACTAATTATTAAAGTTAAAATAGTACAAGAATATGCAAAAAAAGGAACATCATCTGAAATGTATGAAATTTTAGAAGATAAAAATAATTTCTAAAAATAAATCTCCTTACATATATTTGATAAGGAGGTTTTTTTATGGACGAAAATATTGTTAGAATTGTGGACAGAAAAAAATGTGAAGTAAAGGGTGTATTAAAAATAGATAGTTTTGATTCAAAAGAATTTTTGATTAGCACCAAAGCAGGATATCTTCATGTAAAAGGTAAAAATTTAGCTTTAGGAGAAATGAATACAAATGAGGGAGTATTAACAATTGATGGTGACATTGATTCTGCAACATATTTAAATAAATCAACTAACGGGCAAAAGGAAGATAGCTTTCTAAAAAAATTGTTTAAATAGTTTATGCCTTTAATTAATCAAATTCAAGGCGTATCAGGATGTATATTGTTAGGTATGCTATACGCAATGGTATACCATTTTATTTCTTCCTTTATTGACAAGAAAAATGGATTAATTATGATTCCATTTAATATATTAATTTGTTTATTGTTTACATACATATTGTTTATTTTCTTGACTAACTTTGTTTATGGAGAATTTAACTTGTTTTATTTATTGTCTTTAATTACTGGAATATTTCTATATATAACAGTTTATAGTAATAAATTTAGTAAGGTTTATGGTTTTCTTCATAACAAATTAGTTGCTCAATCAGATTTAACATTATATAATCTTATTAGAAAAAAAGGAGGACAGACAAAAAATGACAAAAGTAAAAAATAGAATAGTTAGTGTTTTGTGCGTTTTTGTGTTTACTGTTGGGCTTCTTTTGGTTGGTGTTGTATCAGTTAAGATTGCTGAATCAATTAAATTAAGAAATGAACTAATTGCTATTAGAAATAGTTTAATTGCAGAAAGAGATTGGCAAGAGGCAAATAGTAATTATGGAGACGATGATTATATTTCTGTATTTGTTAAACAAAATTACTCCATTTATGATAGCGAGGATACAATATTTATTTTTGTTAAATAATTAGGCCGAACATAATTGAACTTGTAAAGTATTCGTAGACACTTTATAAAAAAAGATTTAATTAAAGCCTAATTCAGTTCTATACTGGATTGGGCTTTTATAATTTAAAGCATAAGCTAATCGCTCATTATTAAAATAATGAATGAATTTCTTAAC
>JAQXGN010000057.1 GCA_029006735.1 Caryophanales bacterium | reverse complement strand
GTTTAAATGAAAAGCAGTATGCAAATAAACAAGCGTAGCTTGTTTATAAACCTACTTATCTTTATTTTGGCTGCTGTTTTCAGAAAGAATTAAAAAAAGAGGATGGAAACCTTATGTTAGGTTTCTAAACATCCCCTTTTTAACAATCATTTTTAGAAATTAATTATTCAACTTCGATTGCTTGGACAGGGCATGATGCAACTGCTTCGTTGACTGCATCTTCTGTATCTGGTGTAACGTCTGCAATTGCTTCTGCTAAACCATCATCACCGATTGCTAATACTGAATCAGCCATTGATGTGCATAAACCACAACCGACACAAACATCTTTATTAACTGTAACTTTTTTTGCCATAGTATAATGTCCTCCTATAATTACTTACACATTATATCTATTTTGAAATTATTTTTCAATTAATAACTTTATAATAAATGTTTTTTCATTTTTTAAAAATATATTTTTAATATCTATGTATTTTTATGGTATACTTATGAGCGTATTCTATTATAAAATTGATTTGAATGGAGATGAATTTGATATGGGGAAACAAACCAGGGTAGAAAAATATAAAAAACTTCGTCAAGAAATTGAAGAAATGGATACCAATCGTTTTGACAATCCTTATCAAGTTAATGATGACTTTGATTCAAATGATGTAGCAATGAACGAAGAAGAACTTTTAGGGGAACATTTAAAAAAGAATACCCTATCTATTTCAATTGATCAGATTGTAAAAGCTCATGAAGAGTATACAACAATGCTTGCTCAAGAAGATATAGAAAAACAAAAAAAAGCAGTGAATAGAATTCGAATGAGAAAGCTAGCAGTATTAATGTGTGCTATTGGTGGATTAATTTTATTAACAGTGATAATTATTATACTAGTAATAGCATTGGCAAAGCAATAGAGGAGAGTGTATGGTAGTAGTCGCAATTGATGGACCTTCTGCTGCAGGGAAATCAACCGTAGCAAAAGGCGTAGCAAAAAGAATTGGATATGTATATGTTGATACTGGCGCAATGTATCGTTGCGTTACTTTATTTGCATTAGAAAACAATGTTGATTGTAGAAAAGATGAAGAAGTTGTTAAATTGTTACCAAATATTCAAATAGAATTATGTGTTGATGGAAGAGTTCTATTAAATGGTAAAGATGTCACTTTAGATATTAGAAAACAAGAAGTTGTTGCTAATGTTTCTTTTGTTGCAGCTAATAAAGGAGTTCGTTTATTCTTGGTAGATTTACAAAGAAAAATGGCAGATGATAAATCCATAGTTATGGATGGTAGAGACATCGGGACATATGTTTTTCCAAATGCTGATGTAAAAATCTTTCAAGTAGCAGATGTAAAAGAAAGAGCAAAAAGAAGATATAAAGAAAACTTATTAAAAGGAATTGAATGCACTTTAGAATTTGTCGAACAAGATTTACAAAGAAGAGATTATATTGATTCACATCGCGAATTTGCACCACTTACAAAGGCAGATGATGCAATTGAAGTAGATACATCATTTATGACAATTGAAGAATCAATTGAAGAAATAATTAGAATTATTAAAAATAAATTGGGAGATAACAAAGATGAGTAGGGGTATAGTCGCCATTGTTGGATCACCTAATGTTGGAAAATCAACTATTTTTAATCGTATTGTTGGACAAAGACATGCAATTGTTGATGATGCAGCAGGTATAACTAGAGATAGATTATATGGTAAAGCTAGTTGGTTGACACAAGATTTTACAATTATTGATACTGGCGGAATTGAAATTGCTGATGCTCCATTTCAACAACAAATAAGAGCACAAGTTGAAATTGCGATTGAAGAAGCAGATGTCATTATTTATGTTGCTGATGGTAAAGTAGGTATTACTAATGATGATCTTTTTGCATGTAAGATGTTATATAAGAGTGATAAGCCAGTTATTCTTGCAGTTAATAAGATTGATGATGGATCTAAATTAGATAATATTTTAGAATTTTATTCTTTAGGTATTGGCGATCCAATAGCAGTATCTGGTGTACATGGAATAGGTATTGGTGATTTATTAGATAAAGTTATTGAATTGTTGCCAGAAAAAAAGAGTAAAGTTTATCAAAATACAATCTGTTTCTCTTTAATTGGACGTCCAAATGTTGGAAAATCTAGTTTAACAAATGCTTTATTAGGGCAAGAAAGAGTAATTGTATCAAATATTGAAGGTACAACAAGAGATTCTATCGATACACCATTTACTAGAGATGGAAAAGATTATGTTGTTATTGATACAGCAGGCCTTAAAAAGAGAGGGAAAATATATGAATCAGTAGATAAATACTCTGCTTTAAGGGCACTTTCTGCGATTGATAGAAGTGATGTTGTTTTGTTAGTTATTGATGCAAAAGAAGGCATTATTCAACAAGATAAACATGTAGTTGGTTATGCAATGGAATCCAATAAAGCAATTGTAATTGTAGTTAATAAATGGGATTTAGTTGAACATACAGAAAGCGCGATGAACGAATTCACAAAGAAGATAAGAGCAGAATTTAAATTCTTAGATTATGCTCCAATTGTTTATGTTTCTGCAAAAGAAAAGTCTAGAATTCAAAAGATTTTCCCAGAAATTGATTCCGCTTATAGTTCATATAATTATCGTGTTGGAACCTCTATATTAAATGATATTATCCAAGATGCACAAATTATTAATCCTACACCTATTTTTAATGGAGGTAGATTAAAAATTTATTTTGCTAATCAAGTTGCAGTATGCCCTCCAACATTCATTTTATTTGTGAATAATCCTGATTATATGCATTTCTCATATGAGAGATATATAGAGAATAGATTAAGAGATAGTTTTGATTTTACAGGCACACCTATTAAAATCATATCTAGATTACGTAAATAAAATTTTATTAACAATTAGGCAGATTACTCATACTATGTTATAGGAGAGTTGATTATGTCAAATAAAAGTGATTCTATTTTTGAAAAAGTTGAAACAAAAACAAGTGTTAAAAAAGATGATATTGTTAAACTGGCTAAATCAGTGAGCGGGAAAGATCTTAATGATGAAAAAAATTTACGAAAATTGATTAAAGATGTTGCTCGACTAGCAGGTAAAGAAGTATCAAAAGAAAAAGAAGAAAAAATTATCAATGCTGTTAAGAAAGATAAAATTCCTAAAGATTTAAAAAATATTATGTAAAACAATAAAGTATTCACAGAAAAGCAATAATCTATGAGTACTTTTTTGGTTAAAAAACCGTAAATAATATTAAAAGAATTGTTTATTCTTTTAAAGAAAAAATATAATTGATATACTAATTAATATAGTAACCAAGAAAGGTGTGAATCTAATGAAAGAAGACAACAAACAACATAGTGATGAAACTACCATCTTTCGTGTTTTAAGAAAAAAGAAAAAAACAATCATTATTGAAGATGAAGACGATTTCAAAAACCTTGAAAGCACAAGAGAATTCAAAAAAGTCGAAACTGATGTTGAAAATGCAATTATTCGTTTTAATCCTAAAAAAGATCGTGGTTTAGCATATAGTCAAGTTAGTGAAAGAAAAGAACAAGGATTAGTAAATAAACCAAAAAAAAGATATGAACGTTCATATTTGCAAATTATTATTAAAAATATTTTCACATATTTAAATATTCTTCTTTTTTCCATATTACTCATTCTTCTTATCGCTCAAGATACAAGTATAACAGATTATTTCTTTCTTCTTATTATTGGTAGTAATTTAGTTATTGGGATTGTTCAAGAGATTAGAGCAAAAAAAGTTGTTGATAAATTATCATTAGAAACTAAAGAGAAGGTTAAGGTAATTCGAGAAGGACAAGTTGAAGATGTTGATGCATCAGAAATTGTTTTAGATGATTTAATAAAACTTTCACTTGGCAAAAAAATCGTTACTGATTCTATTATTATTGATGGTGTTGTTGAAGTGAATGAATCATTATTAACTGGTGAATCTTTACCAGTAAAAAAATCTGTTGGAGATATGGTTTTTGCAGGTTCATTTATTTCTAGTGGTAGCTGTATTTGTAAAGCAGAACATATTGGATCAGATAACTATGTCACTAAATTACAAGAAAAAGCAAAGAAAGAAAAAAAGAACAATTCAGTTATCTTAAAATCTTTGAATTATATTATAGGAGCAGTATCTTTATGCGTTGTTCCATTTGCAATTTATAATTTCTTAACTCAATGGAGTTCAGTAGGATGGACAAAAAATTGGATAGAGATTCAAGAAATATTAAAAACTACTGGAAGTTCGATGATTGCTTTAATTCCATCTGGCTTATATTTAACTACATCAGTTTCTTTAATGGTTTCTGTTATTGCTCTTGCTAAAAGAAAGACACTTGTTCAAGATTCATATTCAATTGAAATGTTGGCTAGAACTGATGTTTTGTGCCTTGATAAAACAGGGACAATCACTGATGGAACAATGACTTTATTTGATGAAAAAACAATTCATCATTCATCAATATCTTCAAGTATACTTGTTGGAAATTTATTATCTGCATTCGAAGAAAAAAATCAAACTGCTAAAGCAATATTAGATGTTCATCCTGGGAATAATGAATATAAAGTATTAGAAAAAATTCCATTTTCTAGTGATAGAAAAATGTGTTGTGCAAAGTTTGATAAGATAGGAACATATGTTCTTGGTGCACCAGAATTTGTTTTAGATAAAAAAGATAATTTAGTTTTAGAATTAGAAGAATATACAAAGCAAGGATATCGTGTTTTGTTATTAGCACAAGTGGACGATATTGTTTCTAATGAAGTTAAAGGAAAACCATATCCTTTGCAAGTTTATATTATTAAAGATCACATCCGTAAAGAAGCATATGATACATTAAAATGGTTTGCTTCTAACGATGTTGAAGTAAAGATTATTTCTGGAGATAATGCTTTGACTGTTAGTAAAGTAGCACATGAAGCAGGGGTAGTTAATGCAGAAAAATATATATCATTAGAGGGATTAACTCTGGAACAAGTAGCAGAAGCTGCAACAAAATATACGGTATTTGGTAGAGTTGCTCCAGAACAAAAAGCTATGATTGTTTCTGCACTAAAAAAGGCACATAAAACCGTAGCGATGACAGGTGATGGAGTTAATGATATTTTAGCGTTAAAGATTGCAGATTGCTCTATTGCTATGGCAAGTGGATCGGAAGCTGCTAGAAATGTATCTTCTTTAGTATTAGTAGATTCTAATTTTGCTTGTCTACCAAAAGTAGTTGAAGAGGGTAGAAGAGTTATTAATAATATTACCGAAGTAGCATCATTATTTTTAATGAAAACCATTTTTGCTTTTATTGTTACTTTAAGTTCTTTATATCCATTCCAACCAAGTAATCTTTTAATTCTTGAAATATTTTGTAGTGGAATTCCATCATTCTTATTAGCTTTACAACCTAATAATCGAAAAATTAAAGGTGGATTCTTAAAGAATGTTTTAGTTAAGGCTGTTCCAGGTGGATTAACATACGCTATTGGGGTTATTGTGTTAGTTATTTTGTGCAATAATGGAATATTCAATGCTTCGCCAGATAATGCAGCTACAATTGCTGCTACATATATTACTTTAATGGCAGTCATTACCTTATTATTCCACTGCTTACCATTAAATAAATTCCGTATTATGGTATTTGTTTCTATGTCGATTGTTGCGATATGTATGTTATTTATTCCAATAACATCTAATAATATAGTTAAGCTTAATCAAAGTGCATTAAACACAGATGAATGGATCATGATTTTTGTTGCATTCATAATTGGTATTATTGTATTTATTGGATCAAAAATGTTAGTAGAATTCATAATAAAAAAATGTGATCATGGAAAGAAACATTAATAAAATTAGATTAGCGTATTTATCAGTATTTATGGGTGATGCATTGTTTTCACCTTTTTTAGCGTTATATTTTATTTCGCTTGGATTTACGGATTTTCAAAGAAGTGTCTTATTAATGATTATACCTTTAGGAACGGTAGTAGGTAATTATCTATATGGTAAAATTTCTAAGGGGATTAAAAGAAATATTTTATTAATAAAGATAGTTACAGTTATTAATATGATTGTTGCTCTTATATTTGGTTTTATCGCAAATTATTGGGTGATTTTATTTCTAACTCTAATATATTCATTGCATAATAATACTCTATTTTCTATGGAAGATGGTGTAGCAGTTAAAATATGTGAAAAAGAAAACAAACAATATTCAACTGTGCGATCTTTTGGCTCATTTGGTTATTTTATTGTTTTGTTATTAGGTGGGTTTATTATTGATAAAATTAAGGAAATAAATGGAGAAGAACCATTTAAGTGGATGTTTTTAGTAGCAGCATTATTCTTTGTTATTACCTTGGTAATTTATTTTTTTATCGTACCAGTTAATGATAATTCAAGTGAAGATAAAAAGAAGACAAAGATTACCTTTTTAGAAGTAATAAAAAATAAAACATTTATTAAGTATTTGATTTTCTATTTCTTTGTATTAGGTATATGGACCGTTGGAGAATCATATTGTTCTACTTATTTTAATGAATTAGGTGTGAGTGTAGGTGAATGGGGATATATGTTTGCTGCCCAAGTTGGCATTGAAGTAATTATTCTTTTTTTAGGTAGTAAATTAATTAAAAATCCTAATGTTTATAAGTTTCTCCTTTATATCGCTTCTATCATTATGTCAATTAGATTTGTTATTATGAGTTTACCAATTCCTTTATTGGGTTTAAAAATTGCTGTCCCATTATTAAGAGGCGTTGCTTGGGGGTTCTTCTTACTATCTCATATGCCGATTGTAAAACATATATTAGGATCAAATTTGACTACTAAAGGTATTACTTTAATGTCTATTGAAATAAATTTATTTGCAGCATTAGGTATTTTAATAAGTCCTTTTATTTATAAAAACATTGGGTTTGATGGAATGTATTTATTATTTGGTATTATTCAAATCGTTGGTATAATAATTCTTTTTACAATTAAAACCAATTTGAAAGAGAATTATTGATATTATCAAATATTTAAATACAAATCCTATTATAAAAATGATATGATTTAATAGTATCTTGATAGATAATAATATTTAATTTGTATTATTAATAAAAGTATAGATGGCGAAAAGCTAAAAGATATTACGTCGGATGATATTGTCTATACGAATATCATAATAAGATTGGAATATATAATTCCAAATAAAATAAAAGGAGAAATTATGGAAAATAAAGAAGAAGTAAAAAATGACAAAAAGAGTCCTTCAATTAATATTTCATGGCTTGTTTATATTGCACTAATTGTCATTGGCTGTGTATTTTTATGGGTGGCTACAAATGAAGCAGGAATCTCTATCAATATTATTGGAAATGGATATGTATCAATGGCAGTATTCCTAGTATATGGATTTGTAACTGGTGCTTTAGCTTATTTGGTGGGCAAATTAATTTTTGGTAAAATCGCGGGCTATGGAATTTCCTATGTCAATTTATTTGTTATTGGATTATTAGTTAATAATGGAAAAGTAAAAATATATCCTGGATCAAAATTCGATTTTTCTTGTAAAGTACAATTCTTACCAAAGAAAGAGAGAATCAATTATAAATTAGCTCATTGGGGAGGAACTATTGCATTACTTTTTGTTTTAGTGTTAACAATTTCGTTGTCATTTTTATCTGACAATGAGTCTGTAAGATATTTCTTTCTATTTGAAAGCTTTTTCTATATTGCCTCATTTATTATTAATATGATTCCTGGAAAAATGGATCATTTAAATGATGGATATATTTTATCTTTAATTAAAAAAGAAAATGCATTAGATGTTTATCATAGAAATCTATTAAATGAACATGCTTTATTAACTGATGGAGATATTGAATACTGTGATTATAAAGATGCGCTTGATCCATTAAGAATGGAAGGTAACATTTATAATTACTATTATTTATTGGATAATAATAAAGTAGAAGAAATGACTGAACTTGCATCCTTTATCGCAACAAATAATAAATATTTTATTGAAGAGTATCATATTAGTACTGCATTAATATCAAAAATATTTAATATGTGTAGAAATCAAGAGTTTAAAGAATTAGAAGATTTCTATTGGAAATTAGATTCTGGGACAAGACATGTTTTAACTGATAGAAAGAATTATGAAAGTATTAAAACTTCTTTGTATATCTCTACATTTATTGATGTAAATTATGAAGAATATCATAAAACAATAACTTCAATAGAAAAAACAAAGAAAAAATATCGTTATGTAGCACGTGTTGATGAAGAAACTAAATTAATTGAAGAAGTAGAACAAATAGTATTAAAAGAACATCCAGAATGGGCAGATTAAAATTTTTGTCATAATTAAATATTTTGAACATATATATTTAGTGAATAAACCTTTAGCAGTAATGTTAAAGGTTTTTTATATCGAGGATATATTATGGAGAAAAAAGGTCTAACTCAGCAAGAAGCTATAAAAAAGAATCAAGAATATGGATTAAATGAAATAGAAAAACAAAAGAAACAATCAATCATTAAGATAGTACTTTCACAATTTAAAGATGTGACAGTCTATCTTTTGCTATTTGCAACGATATTATCGATATTATTAGGTGAATATGTCGATTCAATAATAATATTTATTGTATTAGTTATTAATTCAACAATTGGGACAATACAAGAGATAAAAGCAGAAAATTCAATCGCTGCATTAAAAAAGTTATCTAGTCCGAATGCCAAAGTATATCGTGATGGTAATTTAATAGAAATAGATACAAAGTATCTAACAATTGGTGATGTTGTGTATTTAGAAGAAGGCGACATTGTTCCTGCAGATATTCATATTACCGATTGTAACAATTTGAAAATAGATGAATCTTTATTAACGGGAGAATCTTTTCCGGTTGAGAAAAAAGATAAGTGTAATAAAGTAAAATCCAATAATATTATTGATCGTTTATGTGATGCGTTTGCATCTAGTAAAGTAATTTCTGGTAATTGTGAAGGAATAGTATATGGAATTGGAATGCAGACTGAGGTAGGTAAAATTGCAAAGCAGTTAAATACTAATGAAAAGATGATTACTCCATTACAACAAAGATTAGAAAAGCTATCTAAATGGTTAGGAATTATCATTGTTGGAATTGTATTGGTTGTATTTCTTATTGCGATGATTTTTAAAATGGATAGAATTGAAATGCTGATATTTTCAATCTCTTTAGCAGTTGCAGCAATACCAGAAGGATTACCTGCAGTTGTAACAATTGTTCTTTCTTTAGGGGTAAGAAAACTTGCAATGAAGAAGACAATTGTAAGGAAATTACCTTCAGTAGAAACATTAGGATCAGTAAATATAGTGTGTACAGATAAAACAGGAACAATTACAAAAAATGAATTAGAAGTGCAAAAAATATATTCTGGAATAGAAGAAACTAGCAAGGTAGAGGGACTACTAAAAGATGCATTTTTATTCTGTAATTCATTAAAAGAGAATAAAGGAGATCCAATTGATGTAGCATTAGTTAATTATTGTAAAAACAACGGGTTTTTAGCGGATAAAGGAACAATAAAGATAAAAGAAAGACCGTTTGAAAGTGAATTAAAAATAATGTCATGTATTATAAAGAAAGATGGAAAGAAGGTATATTTATATAAAGGGGCTCCTGAGATAATTATTTCTAAATGTAGTACAATGTTTAATGGTAGTAATATTTCTTTATATAAATATAGAATCAATGAAACATTGTTAGATTTACAAACAAGAGGGTATAGAACTCTTGCTTTTGCTTGCTCATATGATGATAAAGTATTTTCATTTTTAGGAGTGGTTGGTTTTTCTGATCCAATTAGAGAAAATATAGCAGATTTAATTTCCGTATTAAAGAAAGCAGGAATTAAAACAATAATGATAACTGGAGATCATAAAATAACGGCATATGAAATATCAAAGCAAGCGGGTATTACAGATTTAATAGATGAATGCATTACAGGAGATGAATTAGATCAATTAATTGAAAAAGGAGAACCAATTGATAAATATAAAGTTTTTGCACGAGCTAACCCTTCTCATAAAGCTATGATAATCGATTATTATCAAAGGAAGAATTATGTTGTAGCGATGACTGGTGATGGAGTAAATGATTGTCCGGCATTAAAAAAAGCCGATATAGGTATTGCAATGGGAGAAAAAGGCTCAGATGTTGCAAAAGAATCAGCAGATATGGTATTAACGGATGACAATTTCTCAACAATAGAAAATGCGATAGAGGAAGGTAGAAATGTTTATATAAACATAAAAAAAGCAGTACTATTTCTTTTATCTAGTAATTTAGGTGAAATATTAAGCGTCGTTTTGTTTGTTTTATTAAAATTACCAACCCCATTATTATCTATTCATATTTTATGGGTTAATTTAATATCGGATTCTTTACCTGCTTTAGCATTAGGTAGTGATAAAAAATATACAGATATTATGGATGATGAACCAAGAAAAAAAGATGAATCAATATTTGCAAATAAAGGGCTTTTTATCACACTATTTTATGGAATCTTAATCTTTATTTTAACTAGTGCTAGCTTCTTGATATATCCTATTATCGCGCTAAAAAGCCAAGATTTATCCTTTTCTTTATCGACAATAAGATATATTCTTCAAGATGAAGCGGTTTTAACTAAAGCTAGAACGTTTGCTTTTACAACATTAGGCATGACGCAATTATTCCATATGCTTGGCATGAGTAATGTTAGAGCAAATTTAAAAGATCTATTTAAACATTTTAATGGCTTAAAAGCAGCGTCATTAATTGTTGGTATTGGACTTCAATTAATATTACTTGAAATTCCTCTTTTTTCTAATTTCTTTAAAATAACACATTTAAATGCTTTGGAATTATTATGGTTATTAGGTATTGCAGTGATTCCTTTATTATTTCAACAATTATTAAGAAAAACCTATAAACGGGGTTTATAGGCTTTTATAAATTATCTAGTTTTTAGTTTTCAAAATCTCTATATAGAATATCGTCTTCAATAAAGATGATTCTTTGAATTAATAGGAATTTAATGCAATCATCTATTTTATCATAAAGAGTATGATTAATCTTTTTATAACCTAATGATAATAAAATCATTTTGATAAGTGTGTCTTTAGAAATAGATGCAAGATGATTTACAACTTTAAATATTGCATCGTATATTTCTCTATTGGATACATATTTTAAAGGTCTATAAATATTTGCATTTCTTTCTATTCTTCTAAAACATATTTTTTGATTTGGAACAAAGTAGAAATTATCATGTAATTCAATGTCGCCATTTGATATAAGTTTTTTCGCTAAATCTACGCTATTTTCTTTCATTACTACTGATAATTCTTCAACACTTATAGGTGCACATTTTATAATTACTTCTTTTACTAAGTCTAATGGCTTTGTTGTTTTTTTATCAATACTATAGTAAACAAAATGAGGATCAATATATTTAGGGAATAGATAATCCATTAATAATACCCTTTCCACTTTCTTATTAATCTCTGGTACCATTTCTGATTTTTCAACAATATAATCTATTAGTCTATTTAATTCGGTTTCTTCATTTAATATATAATCGGATGGGAAGATTCTATATTCAAATAAACCAAGTGTGGTTAATATGCTATTTTCGATTTGTAAGTTGCGAGAAGCAACTTCTGGAGAATTATATGATAAATGATCAATAACTACTGCTACAGATGATCTTGTATTTTTTATTCGAACTAATAAATCAATAGAATATCCTTCAATGATTTTATCTATAAAAACATCAAATCCTTTATTGACTAATTGTTTATAAATTGATTGTTTTAAATAAACATCAATAAAGTTACCTCTTAAAGGTTGGTATTCTTCTTCAACTTCACAATAGATTTCTGGATAAATAGTTTTTACATTAGAAATAAAATTATCTGTGCTTGATGGCATATTATTCTCATTAATAGAAACGTTGTATTCATTACTGATAACCATAATATTTTTCCCTCTATAGATTGAGGATAAAACATCATTCATTGTCATCGTATTATTGGAACAATATAATATAGCATCATATTCATTATCGTTTAATAAATAACTTAAGTTATTGTATGGTACAAACACACATGGTTTTAAATTAAAGATTGTATTCTTTTCATACTTAACAATAGATTTTAAAGATAGAGGAGTATTTCCCTTTTTTAAGAGGGATATTAATTCACCACTTTCTTCTTTCTTAAGTGTTGCAACCTTTTTATGTAAATAACGATTAAAATATTCGATGATTATGTTATTAATGATTTCCTTTCTTTTTTCATCACTAGAAGAAAAGTTGTTTAAAATTGAAATCAAATCTTCTTTATTTGCTTTTTTTAAAATAGCATTAGTGTTGATTGATTGAAAGATGAATTGTTTATAATAAGCTTTTAAGAAGGAGTTTTCATATTTTGATGAATCATCAATTCTTAATAGTTCACTTTCTAAATTTTTCACTAGTTTATTAACTTTATGAGATTCAATAAGGAAGCTAGTATAGTCATTTATTTTATTAAAATTCTTACTAATAACATCTGCTTTCTTTTGGAAAAGAACAAAATTATAGACACCAAAATCAAAATCATTAGCGTTAAAATATGGTTGGATTATATTAACGTTTCGGAGTATACAATTATAAATAGTTTGTAAAGCTCGCCTTAAAAGAAGTAAATCGTGTCTATTATGGATGTTCATAAATTTATGAATATCAAAATTATCTTTTTTACTTATATATTTAAAATTGTTCTTAAATGTGTTAATTAAGTTTATATGATGACGTAGTTCTGAAAGATTACTTGTATCTAAATAATATGTAAAACAAGTATCAATTGAATTGTATTCTTCTTTATTTAATTGAAGAGAATTATAATATACATGTAATGAATCAATAACTGTATTTAATTCTTCTGAATTAAAGTTTTTTGCTAATAATGTGCGTATTTTCTTTTTAGATTTATTCGCTAGTTTTTCGCTAAAACACCCATCAATAATGTCTTCAGTAACAAAATCAATCTTTCTTGTATATTTGTTTACTAGATTATCATGCGTTTGCTTTAGATTAGTAATATTATCTTTTAATTCGACTAATTTATCATAGATAGCGTCTAAATTATCAATATTAATCCATTCAAGTTTTTCTTTATATTCACTTGCAAATGTAAGGATATTTAAAGTTGCTTTTAATTCTTTTAAATTGGTTGGATAAGGTAAGCTGTAGTTCTTATAACCTAGTTTAATTAGAGTTTGAATATCTTCTAAATATGTGGATAACTCAGCACAAGATTTCTTGATTTTTTTATAATCTTCTTGGTCTAGTTTGTTTCTAAACAAGCCATAAAAAGGATGTTCTTTAATTGGACAATTTAAGTTCGAAATAGAATTTGAAAAATCTCTAATTGATTGGATATATCTTGAAAGTATTTCTGGTGTGAATCTGTTTGCATCCGGAATATTTATATTTAATGTTGGATAGTCATAAAGTTTATAATATTGATTAATTGCTTTATTAATAGATATTTTTAAACTATTATCTTTTGTTCTTAATCCATTTAATAAATTCTTAAATGTGTTTTTATAATCATAATAGTTTTTTACAGTATCGTTTAATAAATTTATATTGTTTGTATTTTTGTACGAAGTATATTGATTATAATTAATTAAATCAATTATTAAAGCTTGCTTATCAATATTATTCATGTCAAGGTCTAATACAAAACGATCATAACCTTGCTTTTTTATATAATTTAATGTGTTTTCTTTTTCATCTTTATTTGAATATACGACAAGTATTTTTTGGTTATTCAATAAATATGACAAGATAATATTTGAAATGATATGATTTTTATTCATATCGTTAGTTGGTTTAATTAATAAAGGTTCTTTATTTGCCACTTTTTTTAATAAGTGGAATTCATCATTATTCATCTCTAATACAGAAAGATACTTACTATCAAGAGGAGATCCTTTTGACTTATTGAATTGTAAGAATTCGGAATTTAAATAAGATATCTTTTTAATAATATCTTTCTCGGATATTTTATCTTTGTTAGCTAAAATATCTTTTAAACTATAATAAGAATAAACATCTAATGTAGTAATAATATTGTAATTAATTACGGTCCAATTCAAAGGTCTAACACGAATACTAACATTATAAATATAATCACTAATAGAAAAAGTTGAATCTAGCGGATATGATAAATCCACTTTTCGTTTTGCTTTTAATTTGTCAATAAGTGGATCGTTTAATATGATTTCTTTCGAAGGAGAACTTATATAATAATTGCTTGTTTTTTCGTCAAAACCTATCTCAATTGGTAATAATACTAATGGTGCCTTATTTGTTTCTCCTTTAAATGGATCAAGTGAATATCTTAATATTCCGAAACATAAAAAAGCATTTCCAACTGATTTTAACTCTATTGATTTATCGTTTGCGTCCTTAATATTCTTTAGTATTTCATTTTGCTTTTCTTGAAAAAATTCGGTGAATGTTTCATATTCATTTTTATTGTCCATTCTATATTTATTGATTGAATCAATAAGAGAATCTGCAGTGTCCAAGTTTGCTATTTTATATTTTTTACCACTTAATAAATTATTAAAAAGCACAATAAAATCATCTTCCATGATTCTTATCATTGAAGCAGGGGTATTAATGTTAATAAGTGGTGAATTTGCTAATTCACTTTCAAATTTTGTTATCCAGTTTTTAAGTGTATTATTCTCAACCATATGTCCACCTATCATTAAGTATTATTTTATCATAAATTGTTTTGAAAAAAAATATATGTAAATAAAAAAGAGATTGTGTAAATTGTCTCTTTCTTAACTGGTTTTTATGGTGATATAATAATATTATATTTTGGAGGAAAATTCATTATGAAAACAGTCTCTTTAATTGTTCCTATGTATAACGAAGAAGAAATGATTCCTTTATTTTTTGAGACTTTAAATAAGGTAATAAATGAAATTGAAGGATATCAATTTGAATATGTCTTAGTTAATGATGGGAGTAAGGACAATACTTTATCAATATTAAAAGAATATCAAAAGAAACAAGATAATATAAATTTAGTTTCTTTTTCAAGAAACTTTGGCCATGAAGCAGCCGTTGCAGCAGGCTTTGCATATGCAAAAGGCGATGTAATGATCGTTATGGATGCAGATTTACAAGATCCACCAGAAGTTATGAAAGATATGTTGAAGAAATATGAAGAAGGATATTTAGTAGTAAATGGAAAAAGAGTAGATCGTCAAAAAGATTCATTTATGAAACGTAATACTGCTGCTGCATTCTATAAGGTAATTAAAAAATTATCAGGAAAAATTAAAGTTCCTGAAAATGTAGGTAATTATCGACTAATGGATAGAAGAGTCGTGGATGAAATTAATAAATTACCAGAAAAAAATAGAGTATTTAGAGTTGAAGTTCCTTTCGCCGGATTTAAAACAACAGAAGTTGAGTTTGTAAGGCAAGAAAGACCTAAAGGCAAAACGCATTACAATTATAAATCAATGTTCCATTTGGCAGGTGACTCAATTTGTTCAAGTTCAATTGAACCATTACGATACCCATTTGTTATTGGTATTGGATTAATGGGAATAAATGCATTCTTATTCATAGTTAATTTTATTTTCCATATGTGTCATATTTCTGGAGTAATTGGTCAGTTTAATTATTCATTATTTTATATATTAATCAGTATATTCTTCTCTTTAGGAGTAATTCTATTTGTTTTAGGAATAATGGGAATGTATATTGGTAGAATAATGATAGAATCACAAGATAGACCCGTTTATATTGTTGATGAATATATTGAAAAAAGATGAGTTAAATAAAACTTCATTTAGTCATAAGACTATTTGAAGTTTTTTGTAATTAATATAAATCTATTTCATAAAATTAAATATGAATAAAAATACATGTTTAAGAGTTATTGGAAATAGAAAAATTGATGGAGTGATTAAAATATCTGGTTCGAAGAATGAAGCTTTGCCAATAATCTCTTCGACTTTATTAAAAAAGGATATTTATCATTTTTATAATGTTCCAAATATATTGGATGTAAATAAATTGCTTGAAATATTAGAGTATTTAAATGTTAAAATAGAAAGAAAAAAAGAGTTAGTGATAATTGATACTAGAGAAGTAATAATTAAGCCTTTAACTATCACCCAAATATCGCAAATTAGAGCCTCATACTACGTACTTTTTGCTTTGCTTAATAAAAATACTTCAATTGAATATTCTTTCCCTGGTGGGTGCAATTTTACTTCTAGACCAATTGATTATCACCTAAACTTAATTAAGTCATTTGGTGGAGATTATCATTTCAATAATAATTGTATAAAAGTTGATATTAGTGAAATCAAAGCTTGTGAATATACATTAGAGAAAAAGTCATTTGGAGCGACGATAAATGCAATCTTTCTTGGAGTAAAATGTAAAAAGGAAAGTAAACTATATAACTATTCCAATGAGCCAGAAGTAATGCATGTAATTTCTTATTTAAAACAATGTGGTTATTCTATTAATATCCATGAAAATTACCTTAGTTTTAACGAAAAAAACGATATTTATCCAATAGATTATTCCATTAATTCTGATAGGATAGAAGCTGAGACTTTTTATTTGCTATCTAAAGCTTTAGGCAATATCGTTTTGATTGGATTTAATTCACTAGAACATAAAGCAATGACATCGCTTTTTAAAAAAGATATATTCATTGATAAAGATATTGTCTATTCTTTTAAAGAATCTATTGATGAATTAGAGATATATTCATTTGATAATTACCCTAATTTATCTACTGATATAGGTCCAATTTTAATATCTTTTTTGATATTGAATAAAAAAGAGTTCTGGGCTTCTGATAAGATTTATCCATCAAGGATTACAGCATTAAAAGAATATTCAAAAATGATTAAAGAAGAGAAAGATGATGCATATTATTTTTGTTCTTTTGAGATAGACAATCGTATTTTTTATGGAACGAATTTAAGAGATACTATGGCGTATTTATTCTATGCTTTAACTCATAATGGGGTATTTTATATTTATGGAATAGAGCATCTTCAAAGAGGATACGAGGATTTGATTGATAAGTTAATCTCTTTAAATTGTAAAATTGATATATTGGAGAATAATGATGAGAAAGAAGATTAGTATTTTTCTATTGATGGGACTATTATTGTCTTTTTGTGGATGTAAAAAGAATAATGATGTATATATTGGAGATATTCTGCCTGATACTTTTTATAAAAATGGAATTACAAAAGATTTTTCTTTTACAAAGGCCAATGGATCAATTGTTTATCGAATAATTAGTAATTTAGAAAAAGATGTAGAATTGAATAAATATTTATTATCCTCAACATCGATTACTTTATGCTTTGGTTTTTATGATTTTATTAATTCGTTTTCTATATCTAATAAAGGAATAGAGATAATTCAAGATCAGTACGAATTAAACCTAGAGTTACTTTCATATTATTATTTTCATATTGTAGAATCATTGCAAAACTATAATTCTAAAATAAATATTATTCCAATTATTAACTATTCAAATGACTCTTTTTATGATTCATACTTAAGAGATTATAATAAAGAAATATGTTCTATTGCTGCGGATTTCTCTTGTAGAGTAATAGACCTTTCTTCTATAAACGAATATATTAAAGACGATAAAATTATAGATCAAGGTGGAGAATATATTTTTAAAATGATTTATGAATAATAATTATCGGATATTATCAAAAACTAAATGGTTATTTGAAGCCTCCTTAGAGCTATTTAAGCAATTAAGTAATGATATTAATAGCTTTATAGAAAAAGAAGCTATTGTTAATTCAAATCAATTAATTAATAGTAGAAAAAGTTTTAATACAGCAAAACAATTGTTTAAAGAATCAAAATCAAAACTTAATAATCAATATAAAGAAGGATATTATTCTAATGAGAATATACTTTTAATCAAAAAGTATATGTCACGAACAATTTTTTATTTAAATGATTCCATGATGTTTTTTAAGATGTTAAGTAGTACAATATATCGTCAAGAATTAATGAAAATAATTTTATTAAGCGATAAAATAATGAGAAATTTAAAAGAGATTATCCAAATTATAGACTATTTGGTAAATTAAAAAGTTAATACCATATTTATGATATTAACTTTTAGTAATTTGTTTATATTTTTGTATTAACGTCTTGATAATCTAGTGTTTGGTTTATAGAATAATCCAAACAATGAAACACAAGCACCGAGTGCACTGATTACTATACTAAAGTATGGACCTACAAATAATACTGCAGAATGAATTCCATAAATTCCAGTATTAAATGAATTTAAGAAGAATTTTCTTGATAATCCAAATAATACACAAGATGCAACGCACAAACAGAATGTAAAGAAGAATGTTGATCTTTGATTTCTTCCAACATAAGCAAATAAAATAGTAATTAATGGAAGGAATAATGTAACTATATTTCCAACTGAATAATGAACGGAAGCGCCATCGTTATAATTTTTTAATACCCCTCCAAAAATTGAAGTCCAACCCATAATCGCTGTTTTGTGTTGTGGAATCCAAAATGTAGGTAATAAGAAATAAAAGAGCATAGATGCAGCTGCTAATGCCATAATAATTAAGATTGTTTTTGATACTTTTTTCATGACTAAATTTCCTTTCGAACGGTTTAATTATATATTCAATATATATAATTTACAACCTTTAAACTGTGATTTATTGAAATTATAGCAAAAAAAATATATGATTTATACAATAACGATTTATTTTATAACATAAATTCGAGGGGAATAAAATATGAGTTTTCAACAAAATACAATTGAGGAATATTTAGATTTATTAGGGTCAAAAAAACCGGCACCAGGTGGAGGATCTGCTCTAGCTTTAGTATTAGAAACTGCAGCATCTTTAGGTATGATGGTATGTAATCTAACTATTGATAAAAAAGGTTATGAACATTTAAATGAAAAAATAAAGTCTACTTTAGTAGAATTGGAATCCGTTAAAAATGTCGCTAAAGAATTAATGGATTTAGATGCATCATCATTTACGGAATTGATGTCGGCTTTTAAAACTAAAGATAAAACCTTAATTGAAACTGCAGCATACAAGTCTGCAATGGTTCCATATAGATTGTTTTTAGAAACAAAAAAATTACAAAATATAGTTGAAGAATTAAGTATTATTGGTAATAAAAATGTTGTTTCAGATGCAATGATTGCAGTAGATTTATGTAAATCTATATACCCTGGATGTAAATTAAACTTTGATGCAAATATTCCTTTCGTAAATGATACAAAAAAAGAGTACTTTGTTTTTTAAAATAATTATTTGAAGAGGATTCACTATTATGACACATTATAAAGAATGGCAAGATTTAAAGTTAGAAATTGATGATAAAAATCCTTATTCAGCAAGATTTGTCTATGAAAATGGCGATTGCTTTTATGTTGAACCAGTCTTTTATTTGCAATTAGAAGGCTTTAGACAAAGATATCCGGAAAAAATGGAAGATATTATTAAAGAAATGGAAAGATTAGTTAAAAAGAATCATTTGATTGTTTTTGAAGGTGATGAAGAAAATGAAATCACTCATGTTGAAAATGCGATATATTTAACAATCCAAGATGTTTGTAATCCATTGCAAATTTTTGTAGAAGATAAGTCTCGCGGTTCTGATTACGGAGATTAAATATAATTCTATATTATGATAAAAAATATTTTAACCTATGGTTAACTTATTTTGAAAGCGCTCACCATTTGTCAATAATCTACTTTTATGTAATAATAGACTAGGAAGGTGAAACTATTATGAAAATTACTGTTATTGGAATGAATTTAGTCGGATTAGTAACAACAGTTGGCTTCGCAGAAAAAGGCCATCAAGTATTCGCATTAGATTCAGATAAAAAGAAAATAGCTGCACTTAGAAGAAACGAAGTGTTTAAAGACGAATACAAATTAGAAGAAATCTTAGAAAAAAATGATAGAAATATTAGATTTACTTCAGAATATAGAGATTCTATCTATGATGCAAATGTTTTAATGTTCTGCTTTGATTTAAAAGAAAGGGAACCAGGGAAGGTTGATTTGACTCCTTTATATTCTTCAGTTAAAGAAGCATGTAAGTATATTTCTCAAGATGTTACAGTTATTATTAGAACAACTGTTCCAGTTGGAACAAATAAAGAAATAAAAGCATTTATAGAGACATATACAGATCATAAATATAGAATTGATGTTGTATCTAATCCAGATTTCTTATCACAAGGAACTGCAGTTAGAGATATGCTTTCTCCAACAAGAATCGTTGTTGGTGTTACTTCAAGAGAAGCACAAATGGTTATGAAAGAATTATATAGAGGATTTGAAGCTCCATTGTTATTCGTCTCTCCTGAAAGTGCTGAATTAATTAAATATGCTTCTAACGCATATTTAGCGGTAAAACTATCATATATTAATGAAATTGCTGATTTATGTGATGCAATAAATGCGGATATTCAAGAAGTTAGCTTTGGTATTGGTTTAGATCCTCGTATTGGTAATAAATACTTATCTTCTGGCGTTGGATTTGGTGGACCAGCATTACCTCAAGATACAAAAGTATTATTAAATTTAGCTAAAGAAAAAAATGTAGATTTATCGATTTTAGAATCTGCTACTGAAGTTAATGAAAAAAGATCATTGGCACTTGTTAAAAAAATTAAGAGTGTTATTGGTAGCTGTGTTGGAAAGAAGTTTGCTGTCCTTGGGTTATCATATAAAGGAAATACAGATGATATTCGTGAATCACCTGCATTTAAAGTTATTGAGCAATTATTAAAAGAAGATGCAAAAGTTATAGCATATGATTCAGTTTCAACAACATTATTTAGAAAGAAAATGAAGAGTGATCAACATCTTGTATATGCAAATTCATTGGAAGAAGCTTTAAGAACTTGTGATTATGCAATCTTCTTAAATGATTCAGAAGAATTTAAAAAATTAACAAATAATGAAATCGTTGAATTCATGAAAAGACCAATTGTATTTGATGGAAAAGCAGTATTAAATCCATACCAATTACCAAATGTTACATACTATGCAATTGGCAAAAGAATAAAAAAATAGTTTAATAGATATTTAAAATACTCCTTATCTTTAGAAAATAGTCTAGGGATAGGAGTATTTTTATTTAAAATAAGTAAAAAAAACATCTAATATTTGTAGAGATTTACAAAATAAATTAGATGTCAATTTTTTTATTGTAGTGGATTTGGATTAGTTAATTTCATTGCAATAAATGTTGATCTTAAGCTTAAGCACATTACGAATCCGATTGTTGCAAATGAAGAAATGATAAATCCAAGAATGATTGAAACAATTGCTGGTGCTAAAGCACTATAGCTTGCAATTTTTAATGCTTCAAGATAATTAATTTTATTACCAACAGAATGTTTTAAATGAGTCATAATTACTAATAATAATGAAACAAGTAATACAGTACCAAAGTTAATTGCAGAATAAATGCCTGCTGTTACCCACATATTTTGTGTTCTATATGGTTTGAAAGCAACATCTAATAAATTTGCCCAGTTTTTTGTTGTTTCATCATATTTTGATTCTTCTAAAGTAGAATCATTAAATGTTTTAATGCTAATTTCATTTTTTATTTTTTCAGTTGTTCCTTTATATGAGATAGCTGCACTTGCATAAGTTTTTATAACTGGTAAACCATCATCATCTAGAATTAAAAATCCGTCTTTATCTTTATCAAAGGTATTTGTTGAAGAAGGTGAGTATAGGCTGATATAAATATTTGTTTCAGTAAATATTAGATATGAACGAGGGTTTTCAGTAGGGGTATTTGATCCTTCTAACATACCTGATTTATATCGATTAATTGTTTCTTCTAATTGATCATTTGTACAAAGACGAATTGCTAATAATTCATCTTGTTTAGACGAATCTTCTCTATTTGGAACAGTAACAAGGTATTCTTTTTTACCATCTTTAAATGAAGTATTCTCTATATCAATCTTACCATCTTTGATTACGATATCTAGATTTTCTTTATCTAAATAATCTGTAAATATTGATAAGCTAGTATTTAGTGATTGATTATTTGCTACTGTTAAAACTTGTGAGCCTTTTTGCTTTGCTGCTGTAACAAATGAAGGGACAATAGCAATGACAAGAGAAATAATTAATATTAATAAACTTGATAAAAAAGAATGAACTTTTGAATTGTCAATGAGCTCTTGGTTATTAATGCTACCTTTAAATATAAATTTAAAAAAATCTTTCATATTATTTTTTCCTTTCTAACAAATAATATAGTAAAACAAAGTACATTTCAATAAAATATGTTCAATAGAATGTAAAACATTCTAAAAGAGTTATTTGGTTTGCTTAGAAAATTCGTATAATGCAATAGCAAGAGAAGAAGGAAGATTTAATGAATCAATTTCTTTGCTATGTCTAATGATAATACTATTATTGTCTAATAGGGAATCATCTAATCCGGTTGCTTCATTTCCAAATACGAGTGAAGAAAGTTTATTTTTATCAAAAACAGCTTCTTGTAAAGTTTTATTTGCTTGAAGCATAAACGTTCTCTTTACATGGTTTGGAAATAATTTACAATATTCATCATAATTATTAAAATAGTGGATATTTAGCGAAAATATAGCGCCCATTGAGGCTCTAATTACTTTAGGATCAAAGTAATCCACACCTGGTTTTATTACAGCTATATTTTTAATATTAAATCCTAGACATGAACGAATGATTGTTCCAAGATTTCCCATATTGGATGGATTAACTAATACAACATGATTTTCGTTACTATCTAATGGAGTATTATATTTTTTGAAGATACCAATAATAAAACAATTTTCTTTTTGGGATAGTTTATTTATCATTTTGTCATTGAATTCTATTTCGTGATTTCCTCTTAGTGTATTAATTAAACTTAATACTTCTTCGTTTTTGAATGAGGAATGAACATATATTTTAATCAAATCTTGTGGATGTTTCTTCAATAATTCAATAGTTGGGAATGCACCTAATGAATAAGAGTAAAATGAGTCTTTCTTATAATTTTTAATTTCCATATCTAAATCACCGAGTATATTATAATATTATTCTCTATTAAAAATCATTAATTATATTAATGAAAGTATTAAATAGTATTGTCATATGTTGACTCTATTTTATATAATTTTTAAAGGTGATTATATGAAAAGGATTAAATTTAGATTTTCTTATTACTTAATTTCGGGATTATTAGGTTTCTTATTACAAATTGTTTCATTTATTTCATGGAGTAATTTTGATGTTACTAATAGTTTATTAATGGGAAAATCATCTAATGCAGACTATATTAAATTTATTACTCCATCCATTATTTCCATTTTTGGAATGGCATTAATTGCATTAATGCTTTATGGATATTTTAGACATTCTAGGAAAGAACAATTTTATGTCCATATCGGTGGACTTTTAGGAGGGATCAGCTGCATAGTAAACATTGTTTCACAAATAGTGTTTTTAATTGTTACAAGTGTGAATAGAACAACAATGTATTCTTCAACTAGTAAAATATTAACTTTATTAGATGTATTGGTATCAATTAAAAATATATCTATTTTAATCTTATTATTCTGTGTTGTTTTGGTAATGATTGGTTTATTGCTTTTAAATAATAAATCAAAAATTGGTAAAGTTGGTACTTGTGTGGGGTTAAGTACTTCGGTTTTGTCTTTTGTTTTATTGTTTTCAATTATTGTATTGTCTTTAGCTAATAATGGGTATAGTTTAATATCTAAGTTTGTTGAGACTACACAAACTTTATCTGAAGAATATTCATTTGCAAATGGATCAATGAATGGATTAACACTAGGTCAAGCAAAAAGAATATTAATGCTCATTCAAGAAATATCAAGCAGTTATAAAGCTGAATCGTTCACTGCATTAAAGGCAAGTGGTATATTTGCATTTATTACAGTTGTTGGATATGGCATATCATTAGTAGGTAACTTTTTATCTATGACATTCTTAGTTGTTGATTCATTTGATATTGATAAAGATGATGCACCAATGTCTATATAAGGAGGATAATATGAAGATTAATTGGAAAATTGTTGTTATCAGATACTTAAAAGTATTATTATCAGCATTTTTAGCAGGTGTAATGATTTCTTTAGGCGGAGTTGCTTATATTGGATTTAAAGCTATTTCTCATGAAGTTGCTGGTGCTTTATTATCAAGTTTCGGATTAATGATGGTTTTATTGTATGGCTATAATTTATTTAGTGCTAAAATGGGTTATCTATTAGAAGAAAATGCTCTATATATTTTGGAAATTGTATTATCATGGTTTGGTAATTATCTTGGAGCATTTGTTATAGGAATAACTTTAAAAGGAACAAGACTATTAAAAGATACATCAAAGTTTTATTTGGCATTAAAAGAAATAATGGAAGTTAAATCTAATGATGATATGATATCTATATTTTTAATTTCGATTTTAACAGGTATTATTATTTATTTAGCTGTTAATACATATAAAAAAGCAGAGCAACCAATTGCAAGATTTGGCTCTGTTATTTTAGCATCTTGCCTTATTTCTATTATTGGATTAGAGGAAACAACAATTCAAGTTTTCTTAACGTCTGCATATTCGCCATTTAATGGAGTTTTATCGCTAAATCTTGTGTATATTACGCTTGGAAATGCTATTGGAGCAATAATTATTCCGTCTTTAAATAAGTTAAGAAGTTTAATGAGGACAAATTAATATGAATGAATTAAAAGATATATTTAGACTTAGAATTAGTGACTTTGATTCATACGATAATATTTTGCCTGATTGTGTATTAGATTTATTCCAAGATGTTGCAGGGAAACATGCGAATTTAATAAACATTGGGTTTGATGATTTAAAAAAAGATAATAAAATTTGGATTGTTTTAAAAACGCGTTTCACTATCTTGAAACAACCACTAGAGCATACTAGTGTTACAATAAAAACATGGCCTACTAAACCATCTAGAATAGATTCTTATAGATATTATGAAATGTATAATGAACAAGATGAATTGTGCCTTCATGGAGTTTCTCAATGGATTGTATGCGATGCTACTACAAGAAGAATATTGAAGATTAATGATTTGTTTTCTAATATTGAAGATTATAATAATCCTCCTTCCTATGGTAAACCATTTGAAAAATTAGTTGATTTCGATTGTTCTAAACTCACTCCAAATATTATTAGGACCTCATACTTTGATTTAGATCACAATAAGCATGTAAATAATACTAAATATGCTAAATACATTATTGAGGGTGTAAAAGAACTTCAGGATGTAGAAATCAAAGAATTTGAGATTAACTATTTGCATGAATTAAAAAAAGATGAAGAAATCAAAGTTTTCTCTTATCAAAAAGATAATGTGGTTTATGTCAAAGGATGCAATGGTGATATAACTAGTTTTCTTGCTAAAGTTACTCTTTAATATATTTTTTTAATTCTGACCATCTATCGATTAAGTCATCTAGTGAATATGATGCGTTAGCGGGTGAGGTAGATGGCATTTTTATTGCTCGTAATGTAGGAAAATACTTACTAAAAAGACTATACGCCTTACTCCCATTAATTATTATTAATTTTATTGGGAGTTCTTTTATGATACGATTAATATCTGCAGGTACAACATTTCTTATCTTTAAATCAGAAGAACCAATAATATCACATTCCTCTATTACATCATATAAACCGATACGATATTTTTTTAAACAATTTGTTCTTTCTTCTATGGATGCTTGAGATAAATCTTCATTAAGTAAAGAACCAATTACTTTCCAAAATCTATTTTGCTTGTGCATATAATAAAAATCATTTTCCCTTGATTTGACACTTGGGAATGATCCTAATATTAGTATTTCAGTTGTTTTATATAGTAAGGGTTTAAGCGTATGCGTCGCATGTATGTATTCTAATTGTTTCATATTTATATATTATACTATTTTATATACAACTTAAATAGATAATTGATAATTTGATTTAACAGTCTATTTTTACGATAAAAAGCCACTATTTTATATGAAAATTATTAATAATTTATGTATTAATGTCTTAAACAACGATATATATTTTGATTAACTAAAATTAATAATATAATTAATTTTCTTCTTTTATGTATTTCTTTTATTTATAATTAATTTGGTGAGTAAAAATGACGTTTGAAGAATTGATTGTAGAAGAAAGCAAAAAAGAATATTATATTCAATTAATGAAGTATGTTAGTGATGAATATCATTCTCATAAGTGCTATCCATCATTTGATGATATTTTTAATGCATTTAAATTTAATGATATCAATAAAATTAAAGTTGTAATTCTAGGACAAGACCCATATCATGAACCATTTCAAGCTCATGGTTTAGCTTTTTCTATTGTTGATGGAAGACCATTACCAAAAAGCTTAATTAATATTTACAAAGAATTATATGATGATTTAGGAATTACTAGATTAACTGGCGATTTATCTAGTTGGGCAAAACAAGGAGTCTTTTTATTAAATACTGTTTTAACTGTAAGAGAGCATGAAGCAGGATCACATAGAAATCATGGTTGGGAAATTTTTACAACTAGAGTAATAGAAGAATTAAATAAGGATGATTCTCCTAAAGTATTTTTACTATGGGGGAATGACGCTATTCAGAAAAAATCCTTTATTACAAATGAACATCATTTAGTGATTACTTCTGCGCATCCTTCACCTTTATCTGCTTATCGTGGATTCTTTGGTTCAAAACCATTTAGTAAAATCAACAACTTTTTACAAAGCAATAATTTAACACCGATTGATTGGGAGTAGTTATGGATAAGGTAGAATTGGTAATTGGTAAATTATATGAAGGCTTTACTATTAAAGAAGTTTTAAAGTCTTTTTATGTTGGCAAACCAAAAATAGAAGAAATACGAAAATCTAAACAAATCTTTATTAATTCATACCCAGTTAATTTAGAATATAATGTTAAAGAAAACGACATATTATCTATAGGTTTTAGCGAGAAAATAAACTGTATTCCTATTAATAAAAGCATTGAAATATTATATGAAGACGAACAAATTATTATTGTCAATAAACCATCGAGATTATTGATTCATTCGGATGGTTCTAATAAAGAATGTTTAGTGAATTATATTGCAAATTATTATTTATCTAAAGGAATTAATAGAGAAATTAGATATATTCATAGAATAGATTTTGAAACTAGCGGTATTGTTGTTTTTGCGAAAGATTTTTTGACATTCTCTTTACTTAATCATCAAGTTGAAACTCATGAAATCGTAAGAGAATATTTAGCACTTGTTACTGGGGCATTAAAAAAGGATAAAGATACCATTAACTTACCTATAGGAAGAGATAGACATGTTTCTAATAAATATAGGGTCAGTGTTGGTTCAAAAGGGGCAAAAGAATCTATCACACATTATGAGGTAGTTGAGTCGTTTAGAGATTATTCTTTAATTAAGTGTAGATTGGAAACTGGAAGAACGCACCAAATTAGAGTTCATTTGTCTTATTTAAAACACCCTTTATTAGGAGATACACTTTATGGAGGAAGCAAAAAATACATTGATAGAGTTGCACTACATTCATATCATGTATCTTTAGACAACCCAATAGATGGAAAACACATTGATATTACTTGTGAAATACCAAACGATTTTAAGAAAGGAAGATAATAAAAATGATTAAAGCAGTTATTTTTGATCTTGATGGAACGTTAATTGACACATTACAAGATCTATCAAATAGTATTAATTTAGCAATGAAGAATAGAGGATATGATATATCTTTTAACAAAGAAGAGACAAAGAGTTTAATCGGTTCAGGTACAAAAGTTTTGTGCAAACGTGCATTATCAAAATATAGTGCTAATGATGAAGATATTGAAGAAGTTTATAAAGAATTCTCTAAACAATACAGACTCCATCAACTAGATAATACTAAACCATATAATGGTGTAAAAGAAGGACTTTTAGCGTTAAAACGATTAGGATGTAAAATCGCAGTATTATCTAATAAAGTTGAAGAGAATACTAAATATATTATTAATAGCTTATTAGGTGAATCTATTTTTGATATTGTTCGAGGACAAAGGATAAATGTCCCTTTAAAACCCGATCCAACCAGTTTAAATGATATAATTGAAGAATTATTTGTAAAGAAGGAAGAAGTTCTATATGTTGGTGATTCTGACACAGATATGAAAACTGCAGATAATTTAGGAGTTAAGAAAGTGGCTGTAACTTGGGGGTTTAGGGATATTTCACTTCTACTTCAATACAAACCTGATTATGTTTTGAGACAATTTAGCGATATTGTAGAAATAGTAAAAAATAAGTAGTCATAAAAAAATATTATGATATAATATCTTTGATTTTTTATTGAAAGGATTTTTAAATATGGAAATTAAATTATATAACAGCCTTACAAATCAAATAGAACCATTTCACCCAATTAAAGAAGGCGAGGTTTCTTGCTATGTATGTGGACCAACTGTATATAATTATGTTCATTTTGGAAATATGAGACCAGTTGTAGTCTTTGATGTTTTGAGAAGACTATTTATTGAATTAGGGTACAAAGTAACATTTATTTCAAACTTTACTGATATTGATGATAAAATCATCAAACAAGCAAAATTAGAAGGAATTTCCGAAAAAGAAATTGCGAAAAAATATATTGCCGCCTTTGAAGAAGATAGAGAAAACGTCCATGCTTTAAAACCCGATTATCAACCTAGAGTAACAGAAACTATGGATTTAATTATTGATTTTATCGATCAGTTAGTCAAAAAAGGGTTTGCTTATGTTATTGATGGAGATGTTTATTTTAGAGTAAACAAAATTGATGACTATGGTTGCTTATCAAAAATGAAAAAAGAAGACTTATTAGTAGGTGCACGTATTGATGAAAATAGCAAAAAAGAATCACCACTGGATTTTGCTCTTTGGAAAAAAACAGATGATGGAATCAAATTTGATTCTCCTTGGTCAGAAGGAAGACCAGGATGGCACTCAGAATGTGTTGTTATGATTAATTCTTTAATTCCAGATGGACATATCGATATTCATGGTGGAGGATTTGATTTAAAATTCCCTCATCACGAAAATGAAATAGCGCAAGAAGAAGCTTTAAAAGGACACAAGATTGCAAACTATTGGATGCATAATGGATTTATTAATATTGACAATGTAAAAATGTCAAAATCTTTAGGTAATGTTAAGCAAGCAAAAGATTTAATCAATCATTATGGTGGAAATGTAGTTAGATATATCTTAGTTAATTCATATTATAGAACTCCAGTTAATTTCAGTGATGAACTTGCTCTTTCTGCAGCAAAAGAATTAGATAAATTAGAACAAACATATAATAAGTTAGCAGTACAATTACAACTAGCAGATCAATCAATTGATGATTATTCTGGTGAACTAGATGTTGAAAGCTTTTTAAAAGCATTATGTGATGATTTAAATACTCCAAATGCATTAACAGAAGTATATCGAGTAATTAAAGAATCAAACGTTGCTTTGAGAGCAAAGCCAATGGATTTAGATTTAATTAAAGTTAAATATTTTAGTTTAAAGAAGATGTTTAATATTTTAGGACTTGAATTTAATAATGTTATTTTAACAGAAGATGATAAATTACTTTATTCTAAATATCTTGAAGCAAGAACAAATAAAGATTTTGTAGCAGCAGATGAATATCGTAAAACTCTTATAGAAAAAAAGATTCTTTAATAAGGAGGGACATATCTTGAAAAATTATATATATGGTAAAAATACATTAGCCAATGCGTTAGAACGCAACACAACGATTAAACAAGTATTTTTAATCGGTAATTTTCAAGATGCTCGTATTTCAAAATTATTAAAAGAAAAAAGAATAAAAACAAAGATTGTATCTAGTGGAGAATTAAATTCTTTAGTTGGTAATGTCAATCATCAAGGAATTATTGCAGAAATAGAAGAATATACTTATTTATCTTTAAAACAATTAATAAACAAATTAAATAATAAAGAAAACCCTTGTATTGTTGTTCTTGATAGTCTTGAAGATCCACATAATTTAGGTGCAATATTACGTAGTGTAGATGCTTTTGGCGCAGACGGAGTTATCATTGGAGCGAATAGAAGCGTTAAATTAAATGGTACAGTTGCAAAAGTATCAACTGGTGCAATTGAATTTGTTGATGTTGCTATGGTTACAAATTTAAATCAAGCAATCAAAGAATTAAAAGAAAATGGTTATTGGGTTGTTGCAAGTGATGGATCGGCAAATCTTGATTATCGTGAAGTCGATTATAATATGAAGACAGTTTTAATAATAGGCTCAGAAGGATTTGGTATTTCTCCACTTTTATTGAAGAACTCGGATTTTATCGTTAAAATCCCAATGGTTGGACATGTTAATTCATTAAATGCTTCTGTTGCATGTGCCTTGCTTTTAGCGCAAGTGTATAACAAAAGGAATCCATTATGATGAAGACGGAAGAATACATTTATTATATTAAATTAGGTAAAAGGGAGGCGTTTGACTCCCTTTTTTCAATTTTTAATAAAAGAATGAGAAAAATATTAGAAAAATATGAATTTTTATTAACTAGAATTGGATACAGTAATGAAGATATAAAGATAATGAACATTAAATCATTTTTAAAAGTATTGAATAGCTATGTACAAGGGTATGGAGGATTTTTTTCTTTTAGTAGTGTTGTTTATGTTAGAGAGATAACTAATGTATTAAGGGAACATTCTTCTTCGGTTGAGATTAATCTTTTTAAAGTTGATCTTCCTTATGATGATTATTTATTAGAAGATTCAATTAAAGATGAACATTATGATATTCAAAGAAAGATAGATTATTATTCAATTGTTGAACAAATAAATGACTTTACTGATGTAGAGAAAGAAATCCTTAAAATGTATATTGCGGGATTTTCTTATAATGAAATTTCTCAAAAACAGAATTATTCGAGAAAAAAAGTGAGTAATGTTCTTCAAAAAATAAGAAAGAAAATTAAAACATATGCAAATAAAATGTAAAGAAGATATGACTTGTTGTTTTGTTTATTTTAGCGCATAATTCTAATAAGGAAAGAAGGAATTAATTGTGAAAGTAGCAATATATGGAGCAGGATCTTTAGGCACAGTACTTGGTGCCTTCATTTCAAAAGCTAATGTTGAAATAGATCTAATTAATCGTAATAAAGAACATGTTCAAATCTTAAAACAAAATGGGGCAAAGATAATTGGTCATATTAATTTTACGCAAAAAGTTAATGCTTTAACTGTTGAAGAAATGGATGGGAAATACGATATTATTTTTTTGCTAACTAAACAAATTGATAATGAGAATGTCGTAAAAATGTTAAAATCTCATCTTAATAATGATGGTGTAATTTGCACAATGCAAAATGGATTACCTGAAAGATTAATTTCTTCGATAATTGGAGAAGATAACACATACGGATGCATTATAGGTTGGGGAGCAAGAATTAATCAACCTGGAGTAGTAGAAGTAACTTCAACACCTGATACATTTGAATTTACTTTAGGTGCATTAACTGAAAAGGGAAGAAGTAAGAAACATTTTAATGAAATCATTAAATTGTTATCTTTGATGGGAAAAGTGAATGTTTCAGAAAACTTTATTGGAGATCGCTTTACTAAATTATTAATCAATTCTTCTTTTTCTGGTCTTTCTGCAGTCTTAGGAGTTCCTTTTGGAACAGTAGCGAAGAATAGAAAATCAAGATTATTAGTTCAATATATGATTAAAGAGATAATAAATGTAGCAAAAGCGCATAATATTAAAATAGAACCAATCCAAGGAAATGATATAGTCAAATTCTTTGATTATTCTAATAAATTCAAACAAAAAATATCATATATGTTAATACCTTTTGCAATGAGAAAACATAAGAAGACAAATTCAGGTATGTTGAGAGATTTACTAGAAGGAAAGAAATGTGAAATCGATGCTATTAATGGAGTAGTTTCTTTTTATGCAAAAGAAGTTAATATCCCTTCACCAATAAATGACTTAACGATTAAATTAGTTCATGAAATAGAAAATCAAAAACGTCAACCTTCATTAGACAATTTGAAAGAATACAGTATTTTTAATGATTTTATAAATTAGTATTTATTACTATTGCCTTATCAAAATCAATGTGTTATTATTCTATCGCAAAGTTAAAAAATAGGATGGTGATTTAGATGAGAGAGAAGATAATTTTAATATGCTCAAAATGCTTATCTAGAAACTATACTACAACTAAGAAAAAGGAAGCTGCATCTAAGAGATTAGAGTTAAAAAAATTCTGTCCAAAATGTGGCGAGATGACAATGCATAAAGAATCTAAATAGGAGGATCTTATGAATAAAATTAAAAAATATTTCCAAGGAGTATGGAAACAAGCAAAGATGGTTAGATGGCCAACAAGAAAAGACTTACTTTCTTCTGTTTGTGTTGTTTTAATTGTTATGGTTGTTTCAGCAATTGCTTTATCATTAAGTGATCTTTTAGTTGGTCAATTATTAAAAATGTTAGATGGCCAATTTGCTGGTTCATCCGAATCAAGCGTTCGCTTAATTTCTATGTTATTTTGGAGGTAATTATGGAATATAAAATTGAAAAACAATGGTATGTTGTCAATACATATTCAGGTCATGAAAACAAGGTTAAAGATAATCTTGAAAGACGTGTAGAAACACAAAACTTACAAGATTATATTTTTAGAATTTTAGTCGCAGAACATGAAGTACCAGTTATTAGAGATGGTGTTCCAACGGGTAAAACCAAGATGAAAAACTTATATCCAGGTTACATCTTTGTTGAAATGATTATGACAGATGAAGCTTGGTATATTGTTCGTAATACTCCAGGCGTTACTGGATTCGTTGGTTCTTCAGGTGGACACGCTAAACCATTCCCTGTTACAAGAGAACAAATTGAACCAGTTCTTAAGAGAATGGGTATGGTTGATGAAGATATGTATTCAAATTACAGTGTTGGTGATCTTGTACGTATTCTTTCTGGATCATTTGAAGGCGTTGATGGAACAATTGAATCTATTGATTCTTCTCTTGGTCAAGCAACTGTTTCTATTATCTTCTTCGGAAGACCTCAATCAATCGATGTAAAATTCTCAGAAATTGAAAAGATTTAATTCTATTATATTTTTTAATCCTCATCCATGCTGATTGCTTATGGTTGAGGATTTTTTTATGCGTTCATAAGAAAAAAATATTTTTTACCAACATTTTTGATACTTACTTTGTTGATTATAGTGAAAGGGAGAAATCTCTTGATAAACACTAAGGAGGGAAATAAAGTGAAAAAGAAATTATTATTTATAGGTTTATGTTTATCTATGGGGATGTCATTGACATTGGTTGCATGTGGAGGTTCTAGTAAAGCAAATGGTTTAACATCTCCAAATGATGTATATGGTCTAGGAGCAGTAACAAGTGTTAAGTTATTAGGAAGTAATGTAACCACAAAAGCGATAAGAACATTATCAGCAGTAAGAGGGAATACTTATGAAGAGGAGAAAACTTCAAACAAAGAAGATGATTCAGAACAAGTCGTAAAAGAACAAGCAGAAAAATTCAATGAGTATTTTACTGCATTAGATAGTTTTCTTGGAGAAGATATAGTAAAAACTACAGTTGAAGAAAATACGGATGAAAAATATCCATATGA
>JAQXGN010000056.1 GCA_029006735.1 Caryophanales bacterium | reverse complement strand
GTTTAAATGAAAAGCAGTATGCAAATAAACAAGCGTAGCTTGTTTATAAACCTACTTATCTTTATTTTGGCTGCTGTTTTCAGAAAGAATTAAAAAAAGAGGATGGAAACCTTATGTTAGGTTTCTAAACATCCCCTTTTTTTCATATATTAATAAAATCAACATATATTTTATTGGTGAAATAAATGAATATTATTAAATTTGGTGGAGGAACTTTAAAAACTCCAAAATTAGTGCAAAATGCTATTGGTATAATAAAAAATCATAAAAGTGAAATGTTGGTTGTAGTTTCAGCAATTGGTAGAAAAGGATTTCCATATGCTACCGATACATTGATTGATTCTTTGAAGGAACATTATTTATCGATTAAGGAAGAAGATAGATTACTAAGTTTAGGCGAAATATATTCTTCTATTTTTTTATCTAATTGTCTCAATAAAGAAGGAATAAAAGCATATGCATGTTCATATTTAGAATTAGGGTTTGAATGTGATGATTCCTTTAATAATGGTAATATTTTAAATGTAAATGAAGATAAAATAAAAGAACTATTCAAACGGTATAGAGTGTTAATAATACCGGGTTTTATTGGTAAAACTAAAGATAATGAAGTAATAACTTTAGGTAGAGGAACCAGTGATTTTTCTGCGACTAGATTAGCACATGTTTTTCAAGAAAAGACGGTTTATCTATATAAAGATGTGGATGGAGTTTATCCAACCATGTTTATTAATATGATAAGAATGAAAGCATATGATTTTTTATCTTATGATGAGATGCTTTCTCTAATTGATATTGATTTTAATATTGTTAATAAAAAAGCGATTATTGATGCGAAGAAAAATGATATCGAAGTGATGATTATTAATTTTTTGACTCATTTTGAGGGAACAAAAATATCTTCTAAAGCTAGTGGAAGAAAAATAATAGGATTTAATGTTCAACATAATGAAGTAAAGATTGCTTCATTGAAAGTTAACGAAGCTAAAGAAGAAGTTGATATTTTATTAAAGTCACATCATATTTATGCAAAAGAAGAAGAAATATTTGATACTTATTTCTCACTTAAAATTGTTACAAGTCAGTTATTATTAGTAAGACAATTATTACTAAATAACTATTTTCAAGACTTAATTAGGTAAAAAATTCGCTATTTAAGCATCTTTTTATTTACAATAAATAAAATATTGTAGATTCTTGACTTAGTTTTTTATATAATAGTCAAAGGTGATGCAAATGATTAAAGCAATTGCAACCGACTTAGACGGAACATTATTCTATCCTAAAAGAAGAATTAGATTAATATCTAGCCAAAATAAGCAATTCATCAAGAATGCCGTTTCTAATGGGTTAGACGTTATTCTTGTAACTGGACGAAACTATAGTGTATCTAGTAAAGTTGAAGAAGCAATAGGATTAAAGAATACTATTTCAATTATTGGATGTAATGGAGCGTTCATTGCACACAAAGGTGAAATTATTCAAGAAAATTACATTGATAGAGATGAGGCAATCAAATTATATGATCTGCTTTCTCAAGATAAAGATGTTAAAACAATTATGATTTTTTCAAACAAAAAACATATGTTAATCGATTCTTCGTTCCTTAATCCTTTTGAAAAACTATTTGGAACAATTGGTCTTTTATTTCAAGGAGCTTATTTTGAACCATTTAAACTAGGAAGAAAAAAAGTATTAAAAGAATTAGAAGACAAAGATTTAAAAATCTATAAGATTATGCCTTGGTATGGCTATAAAAAAGGGTCAAAGGAAATTTCATTTAACGCATGTAAAAAATACAATGATTTGTTCAAAGGACAATATGAATGTAGTTATTCAGAAGCAGCACTAGAGATACAAGCGAAAGGAATTAACAAAGCAAATGCCTTACAACAACTAATTAGAAAATTAAATATTGAAAAAGATGAAACAGTCGTTGTTGGAGATTCAGGTAATGATATTGCAATGTTTAAAGAATTTAATAAAAGTTTCGTTATGAGTCACGCACCAGAAACAGTAAAAGTTGAAGCTCAAACTGTTATTGATTCTGTTTCGGACATACAAAAGTTTTTATAGGGAGATTTATAGGAGAAAAATATGAACCAAAAAACACATTTCACATTAAGTTTTTATCATTTAAACTTAGCTATTAGAGATACATTAGAGTATATTCAAAATAGACCAAATTATCCTGTTGGGGTATGGAAAGCAAAAGGAAATACTTTAGCTTTAGCATTAAAGGATAATTCACCATTTGCTGGTTTCTGCTCCCATAATGGAGAAATCGGTGAAAAAATCAAAGAACAATTAAAAGATATGTATGATACTGTTTATTCAGAAGAAGCAACATTTATTTCAGTTGAAGGTGAAGCAGTTGTTCCAGATCATGCACAAAATTTAAAAGTATTAGATTTTATTTTACCATTAAGACAATCATTAACTAATATTTCTAGAGCATATATAGAAGATCAAAGACATGATGGATCTTTAGAAGATGGTGTAGAAGATATTATTAATACAGATGATAAATTCTATAGAGCTGTTTGTAATATGGTTTTAGCAGATATTTTATTTAATGTTCATTTTGCTGAATTTAATAAAGTTATGAGAGAAAATAATGGTAAAGAATCACCAGCTTCAAACTTCTGTGCAAATGATATTAAGAAAGTTATCGGTATGTATAACTTTGTTAAACAAAATACAAATGATGAAGAATTAAAAGCAGCTGAACCACAAATGGATTTCTGCATTAAATTAATCTGTGGTGAAGAAAAAGTACCAGAAGGTTCAACATTCAAAGACGAATTCAATAAAGCATTTAAAGGCTGGTATGATATTGTCGCTAGAGTAGAACCTGTTTGGAGAGAAAAACATCAAGTTATTTGGGGCCAATTAGTAGAATACGAAAGAGGCGTTAGAGAAAAATTAAACGCTGAAACAAAATAGATAATGAGTAATTGTTGTTTATTTGTTGCAAAAATAATAGATTAAGTATATCTTATCTATAATAATATTAATATTAATATTTAAAGGAGCATCTTATGGATAAATTAGAAAAAGCAAAAAAAGCTCAAATGAATAAAAATAAAGGAAAGAAAATCGCAGAGATTATTTGGCTTTCTGTAGGCGGAATAATTATGTTTTGTGGATTTGCTTGCGTAGTTTTAAGCATCCTTATTAATAATATCGGAACAGATCATACAAGTATGTATAGTAGTCCATTATATCCACTTATTACAGCACAAGATAAATTTGTCACTTGGTGGAATGGATGGTGCTTTTTCAAGATGAATTCTTTTGCTGGTTTAGGTATTGTTCTATTGATAATTGCTTGTGTATATTTACTTATTGTTCTTGCAGTATATGCTAGCCAACAAGATTTATTAGATAAGAAAGATAGAGCAAGAAAATTACGTGAAAGAAACTCAATGAAGTTCTTAGAAGAACAAAAAGCTAATGAAGACGCAAAAAATCAAGAATTAAGCGAAGCAAAGTAAAATAATTTAAAGAAATCACTTATTAAAAAGAGTGATTTTTTTATGCTATTGAATTAGAATAAATCAAGTGGAAACACTTTTTCGGAGAGAATATGAGAAGAGTAAGTGAAGAAGTA
This sequence comes from Caryophanales bacterium, assembly GCA_029006735.1. Lineage (GTDB taxonomy): Bacteria > Bacillota_I > Bacilli_A > RFN20 > CAG-449 > UBA3210. Next base: position 35,038 of record JAQXGN010000056.1, on the reverse strand, counting down.
TTGGCAAATAAAAAGATGGGATCATTAGTTTTCATGATGGTTATTCCTAGTATATTAGCTCAATTAGTGAACCTATTATATAATATTGTCGATCGTATTTATATTGGAAATATGAGTGATCCAACTATTAGTTCTTATGCTTTAGGAGGATTAGGTATTTGTTCTCCAATTATTATTTTAGTATCAGCTTTTTCATTTTTTGTAAGTGGAGGAGGTGCCCCTCTTGCTTCTAGAGAACTTGGAAAAAACAATAAGCAACATGCAGAAAAAATATTGGGTAATGGATTTATAATATTATGTTTTTTTGCAATCGTTTTAGGAATATTAAGTTATGTATTTAGAAAACCATTATTATTTTTAATTGGGGCGACTGATAATAACTATTTTTACGCTGAATCCTACTTATCTATCTATTTAATTGGAACCTTATTTGTTCAATTAACGACAGGATTAAATCAATTTATTAGTGGGCAAGGAAAATCCTTAACTGCAATGATAACTGTCCTTATTGGGGCTATTTTAAACATTGCTTTAGACCCATTATTTATTTTTGTTTTTGATATGGGAGTTAAGGGTGCTGCATTGGCTACTATTATTTCTCAATTTGTTAGTTGTCTATTTGTATTAATGGTTTTATTAAATAAAAATACATCTTTGCATTTAAAATTGGAATGCTTAAAAATAGATTGGAAAATAGTTAAAGATATCTTTGTTGTTGGCATTGCATCTTTTGTGATGGCGGCAACAGAATCAATTATTGGTTTTGTATTAAATGGACAATTACAAAAATATGGTGGAGACGATTATGTTTCAACATTAACTATTTTGACAAGTTGCATGATGCTTATTACTGTTCCTATATCTGGATTCACTCAAGGAGTTACTCCAATTATCGCTTATAATTATGGAGCGAAATTAAAATCGAGATTAAAGTCATGTTATTTCATTACTCTATTTACTTGTTTTATTTATTGTTCTTTATTTGCTTTAATAATGATACTTTTCCCAGAAATATTTGCTCGTTTATTCACAAAAAATCTGGCATTAATTGATCTAACTAAAAAGTATTTAAAAGCCTTTATTGGTGGTATGATTATCTTTGGTATTCAAAGGGCTTGTCAAACAACTTTTATTGCTCTTGGAGAAGCAAAATATGCGCTTTTTATCGCATTATTGCGTAAGATAATATTGCTTGTTCCATTCGCATTTATCTTCCCACTTTTATTCGGCGTAGGTGGAGTATTTTATGCAGAATGTGTTGCCGATTCATTAGCGGCAACAATTTGTGGGACTCTCTTCCTCTTTAGATTTAAGAAAATATTAGGTTCTATGGAAGAAAAAAAGATGGTACAACAATAAATAAAAAAATAAATTATTTTGCAATTTTTATTCTCTATGATATAGTTTATATGTGGAGCTAATATATGAGTTTTATTAAGAAAAATGCACAATTTATTAATATTGGTCTAATTATTATTGTAGTAGCATTAATGTTTTTCCCATGTTTAGGAGTATCGTTATATAATTCTATTCAGTATAAAGCATCCTTCTTTCAAGCTGTGTTTGGCTATAGTAGAGAAAATATAAATATATTAAGAGTAAATCCTATTGGAATTGGAATATTAGTATTATTGCTTATTAATGCTTTATTGCCTTTATTAGATAATAGATTGAAAGGGTATGGATATTTAGTATCATCAATACTTGGGTATTTTGTTACATTATTAATTTTATTGTATCCACTTATTGTTAATAGAGTCTCAAACAATTCTTCTTTCAGTTTTATTGCTTTACCAATTCTATATGTAATTTCAGTTGTTTCATTGGTTGAAGCTAACTTATGTATGTATATTAGATTTACTCAAGTAAGTGAATAGTATTTTATTTATAAAATACAGAAAAATAATATCAAAAGCGTTCGAGCTATTGATATTTTTTTTTTATTGATATATATTAAAGTAAATTTATACTAAGTATAAAAAGTAAAAAAAATAAAGGAGAAAAAATATGAAAAACAAAAACAAGAAGATAGTTTTCATTTCTGCATTGCTAGGTTCAATCGCTTTAGCAAGTACTGGTTTTGCATCATGGGTAATTACCACTCAAGATTCAAAGCCTATAAAAGGCAATGTTAATGTTGAAACAGTAACTGATGCTTCACACACTTTAACTGTTAATTTAAAAATCGGACAAAAAGGAAGTTTAGTATTTGGTGCAACTACAACTTCTGTAGAAAATCCAAATCCATGGCTAACATATTCTGGTGAATCAGAGAATTTGACTATTGTATATGATGTAGAATGTACTAATTATTTACCATGTAATGTTGGAACTGCATTAACATTTAGTAAACCTACTCCATTTGTTGGTTTAGTATCAAGTAAGTATGTTACTGAACCTACAGTAGAATTATCAACTTTTACTGCTAAAGAAGGAAATTCAACTACTGGTGTTGCTACTTTGACTTTATCTGCTGCATGGGGAGAACATTTTGGTGGTAATAATCCATTTGAATATTATAATTCAAAAAGCCCAGCAGACTATGCATCAGATGAAATTACTTATGCATCAGATGCAAAAACTGCTTTAAATGCAATATATACTGCTCTATATGGTGTTAAATATACTATTACAGTATCAACAACAGCAAAATAAGCATAGTTTTAAAGGAGATATATTATGGCAAAATTAACAAGAAAATCTTATAAAAGAAAGAAAATGATTGCTGGAGTAGCGTTATTCATGTCAGTTGCGTTAATTTCAACTGGTTTTGCATCATTCGTTATTTCAGGACAAGGGAAAAAAGATGCTAATGGTAATGTTACTGTTGGTACTATTAGTGATGCAGGATTAGAAATTTCTTTTAATGGTGAAGTAGATACTAATAATGTTGCAACAATATCATTTGAACCAAAAGAAGGAGACAATAAAGGTAGAGTTCGTGCTTCAGCAACTGGACCATATGAAAATTTAGAATTCACTCTTTCCGGTACAGTTGCAAATCATACTAACTTAGGAACACTAACAGTTAAAATGTCTCAAGTTCTTACTGGAGAAGAAACAAGTGGCATTAAAGCAGCAGCTGATGCAAATTATATTACTCTTCCAGAATGCTGGGATACTAGTAAAAAAGTTACAGTAAATGATACTGGAGCTTTTTCAGTAAAATTTACCTTTGGTTGGGGAACAAAATTTGGTGGAGAAAACCCATGTGTATATTATGATGAAGTTGCAGAAGGCCAAGCAGTATCTGATGAAGATATGAAAGCTGAACTTTTAAATTTCAGAAAAATGGTTTATGGGACTGAAGAAGAAAATGCTAATAGTCCAATTTTAACTGCACCTAAATTTTTAATTGAATTTGTTGCTACAGCAAATTAATTAAGGGACTAAGTTATGACTTCTGTAGAAATCGTATCATTGGTTGTTACGTTTATAGGAGTCGCTAGTTTCGCTCTTGTATTTACGATTTTATATAAGACATTTGTCTCTTCTGCAATTAAAGAAATAAAATCAGGTAATCGAGATATTGAATTAATTGACGAAGCAATATATGAAAAGCAAGAGAAAATAAAAAAACGTAAAAAAATATTGTCAAGAATAAAAAGTACGTTATCTTATATCGCTTTAATTCTTGTTGTACCTTTATTTGTTTTTTCACTTATTAATAAATTTCAAGGAAACACAACCATGATTGGAAATAAGACCATCATGGTTGTTGCTTCTGGATCTATGAGTGAAAAAAATGAAGCAAACGACTATTTAGTGACTAACAATCTAAATAATCAGTTTCAAACCTACGATATTATTCTTTTAGAAAAAGCAAAATCTGAAAGTGATATTAAACTATATGATGTTGTTGCTTATAAAAACAATGAGGGCATTAATGTTATACATAGAGTTATAAAAATCAATGAAGATGGAACTTTTATTACTAGAGGTGATGCGAATAATTCATCCGATAAATATTCACCTACATATGATGATATTATCGGTGTATATACCTCTAAAAAGATTAATACAATAGGGATTTTTGTTATTTTCTTACAATCTGCTCCAGGTATTATCACTATAATTTCAATGATTTATGTTTTAGTAATGGTCGATTATCTATCTAATAAAATGAATAAGGTACAAGATGATAGAATTGAACAATTAGGTCACATAATTGAACAGATAAATGGAGATAACATTGAAAATCTTAAAGCTTGTTTTAAAGAAACAATATATTACAAAGGATTTGAATACATTTTTGATGAAAATGGCTTTGTAGATAAAAAAGAAATTGAAGATATCAATTTTCTTAATAATAGTAAAAATAAAATAATTAAAATTACTGAGGATAAGAAGTTAGAATCAGTAAATCAAGAAGAATTCAATATTAATTCTAAGGAGGAAGAATAAAATATGAATGTTAAACCATATTTTTCAAGAAAAAATTTGATTGCAGTTGCAATTTCTGGAATCTATTCATTTATTCTTTTATTTGTAGGTATGTGTTTAGATGCAGGATCTGCATTTATGAATAAAAATAATCCTATTGCATTGCTTGCTAAAGGATTAGGATTTGAGCAAATTGTCGCAGGAGTAACAGGATTTATTACTTTGGCATTAGTTGCAATCTATATTGTATTATTCACTGTAATGTTTATTTACGAAAGAAATTTCGCTTTAAGAAATAATATGAAGCCAACTAGTTGGAAAATAATATTAACACAAATTGGAACATTTGTTTTATGTGTTTTATTATCACTAGGACTTGGCTTTTTAATTCAAATACCAATTAAAGATGCTAGTATTCCTAATACTTGGACCTATGTATGGCAAAGTTTTGTTTTAGCATTAATCTTATTTATTGTATTATCGTTATTTGTAGTTGCAATCTTAATGTTAATTATCAACTTTAGAAATGTAGATAAACCATATCGCTTTTTCGATAAGAAAAACATGCCAGAATTTGAAGAAGAAGAGGAATCTCAAGATGCTGATGTTATTGCAAGTTTTGATGTAAAAGGACAAGTTAATCCTCCTTTAAATACTGCTAGTACAGATGAAAGAGGAGTAACAACAACTAAAGTTGAGATTGAAGAATTAAGTGATAGAGAAAAAGTTTTCCCAAGTTTATCTACTATCGATGTTAAATATGAAGGCTTTGCAATTGATAAAGTTGAAACGGACGATTTATCTTTAGAAGAAATTTGTGTTAAATTTAGAAACTATTTAGCAAGTAAAGAACACTTATATTTTGATATTGATACAATCCGTGTATTTGTATCTGGCTTTGCAGCTTCTCATTTTATGATTTTAGAAGGTTTATCAGGCACTGGAAAATCATCATTACCACGTTATTTTGCAAAATTCGTTTCTGGTAAAGCACTATTTGTTCCTGTTCAAGCTACTTGGAGAGATAAAACTAATCTACTTGGTTATTTTAATGATTTCTCAAAAACTTATACAGAAACAGAATTTTTAATTGGTTTATATGAAGCAAATTATAATCCAGATCAAATTAATATCTTCGTATTAGATGAAATGAATATCTCTCGTGTTGAATATTATTTTGCTGATTTATTATCAACGCTTGAATATCCAACTGATGAATGGAAATTAAAGATTATGCAATTACCATTTGGTTTTGTTCCTCCAGCACAATTAAATGATGGTTATGTATCTATTAATGAGAATTCATATTTTATTGGTACTGCAAATAAGGATGATTCAACTTTCTCAATTACTGATAAAGTTTATGACCGTGCTATTACAATTGATTTTGATAATAGAAATGATCCTTTTGAAGTTAAAGAAGATCAAGGACCAATTAAACTTAGTGTTTCTAAATTGAAAGAATTATTTGAATTAGCTAAAGCAAATAAAGCTAATATAATGACAAAAGAAGATTTTGCTAAATTTAATAAAATTACGGAATATATTTATGAAGAATTTGATTTGACTTTCGGTAATCGTATTTTAAATCAAATTGAAGTTCTTGTTCCTACTTTCATTGCTTGTGGTGGTAAAAAAGAAGATGTATTAGATTTCTTATTAACTAGAAAAGTTATTACTAAATTAGATGGTAGATTTGAAGAATATGTTAAACCTGCATTAATTAATTTACGTAAGTTAATTGAAAAAACATATGGAGCAGGTGTATTCAAAAAATCAGAAAAAGCAATTAATAGTTTAATTAGAAAGTTATAATTATATGAAGTTAAATGAAGAAAAATCATTAAAAGGGAATATATCGTTAATTAATGATTATCTTGATAAACACAGTTTGTCAGGTTCCTTTTATAATGAAATTGATTCATTAAAACTGTTTTCTTTACAAGATATTTCTTTTGAAAATGATTTAAAAACCTTTAATGATATTAATTTCATTTTAAGTGTTATCATTTCTATTATTTCTCATCCTCATTTATCTAATAAAGGGGAAGATATAATTGTTAAAGTTGGTCAATCTGGTGCGTTAAAAGATGATTCTTTTAAAAAGACAATTAAAGATGCTCGCCTTTGGAAAAGAAGAAACAATCAAATGATTGTTGAAGAAGTGTATAATTATGTTAATGTTGATGAATTGAAGATTTATGAAAATGTCTTTATTGTTATGGTAATTCGCTTAATTGATAATCAAATTAATAAATATGATGAGTTTTATAATTCTTTGATTAGCGTTGTAAATGATAATTTTGATTGTTTATCTAATGATAAAGTTGCAGATGCTTTTGATAAATTGAACTTTTTAAAAAATAAAATTAGAAAGATCAAAGAAACATTCTTCTATAAAGAGGTTTCTAAGAATTTTAAGCCAATCGCAAAAGTTCAACCTACAAACATTTTACTTAAAGATCGTTTATATAATCTTTGTTTTAAATACTATAAAAAGAGTATAACAAAAAACGAAGATGAAGTATCAAGACATGATTTTAAAACATATTTTTATATTCTTTTATTAAAAGCATTAAAGAAAAATGATTTTAAATTATATCCTTCTTTAGTTAACCAAACTATGAATAAGAATAATATTTACAAATCAAATCTTAGTTTTTCAAAGAAAAACTATCATATTGGATTAAAATATGACAATAGTATTCATGGATTTATTTTTCTTGTTGTAAATACGGATTTTAATAAGAAAGCTAATCGCCATTTATTATTTATTGATGAAACTAATAATTATATTAAATTTGAAAAAAATTATACGCAAGAATTTGATAAAGAATATGAAACTTGTGAAGTAATATCTTTATGGAATATTGCTTATTATCAAGATGGATTAAATAAACGATATTTTAATTTAGTGTCAGAAGAAAAGATGATAGAAGATTATGTATTAGATCGTTTATTAGTTGTCGAGGGATCACATAAGATTTATTCCAAGTATTGCCCAATTTGTAAAAATAAAAATATTGATTATGAAGATGATGAATGTACATGTTTATCATGCTCTTCTAAATATAATTTATATGTAAAAAATGATAAAGAATATATATTCTTTAAAAAGGTTAGGAGGTTGTTTTAATGGAAGAAAAAGAATTAGATGAAAGAAAAATAGCAATCTCTATTAAAAACTTATATAAATCTTATGGTAAAAAAGAAGTTCTTAAAGGAATTAATCTAGATGTCTATCAAGGAGAGTTGATTGGTTTTATTGGTAAAAATGGTGTGGGTAAATCAACAACGATTGATTGCATTATCGGTGCAAAAAAATTCCAAAAGGGAGAAATATTAATAAATGGATTTGATATTAATAAAGAACCATTAGAAGCAAAATATTCTTTTGGTTATGTTGCTAGTGAACCTACATGTTATGAAATGATGACTGGATATGATTATTTAGAATTTATCGCTAGTATTTATAAGATCTCTGAGGGATCATTTAAAGCTAATTATCAATATTTGATGAATCGATTATCATTGACAGAAGATGATTTGAAATCTCAGATATCGACATATTCTCATGGTATGGCACAAAAGTTATGTTTGATTGCAAGCTTATTATCTAATCCAGATATTTGGATTTTAGATGAACCTACTGTTGGTCTTGATATTATGGCAGTTGAAGAATTAAAGAAAATGATGAGAGAATATGCTGATCACAATAAAACAGTATTTATCACATCCCATAATATTGAATTAGTTAGTAAAATTTGCGATCGAGTCGCGATTATTAATAATGGGGTCATTACTAGAATTATTGATTTGAATAAAGATCCAAATAAACGTTTACAATTATCGAGAATATTTATTGAAACTTACGGGGGATAAAATGTGTTAACTCTACTTGCAAAAGACTTTAAATTGATGTTTGGAAGTCAGAAAGGAAAAAAAGATAGAATTCTTTCTGGTCTTTTAAATATTCTTTTTATTGGTATATTTATTGCAATAGAAACTTTTATTTATAACATGATTTTATCTAAGTTAAAACCATACACAGATGCTCCTTTAGCATTTACTACGATTTTCTTATTTATCATTACGATGTTTATGATTATTAGTGGAGTAATAAATGCGAAAAAATTGTTTTTTAATGATTTGGACATTGAAAATTTAACGGTTTTACCAGTTAGTAATACCAGTATTATTTCTTCAAAACTAATCTTCTTATTTGCAAGTCAGTTTATCACTTGTTTAATGTTTACTTTACCAGTATTTATTTCTTATGGATTAATGATTGGTAAACAAATGGTATTTTATTATCTAGCTTTATTCTATCCAATATTTACCTTTATTTTTGAAGGAGGAATTGCTTTATTATTAGTTTATCCATATAAATTAATCTCTGATTTCTTTAAAAAACATTTATCTTTCCAATTTATTGTTTCGATAGTGTTAATTTTTGGATTATGTATTGCCTATTACTATGTATTAAATATTTTTGTATCTTTAGTCGCATCAAATAATATCGAATCACTATTAACTAGTGAATCTCTTAAAGCGATGGTTGACGCGAAAAAGTATTTTATTCCAACTCGTTTTGTTGTAGATTTTTTCTTATTAAATAATTTCCGTTACATGTTACCATATTTAGCAATATCTAGTGGAGTTTTATTACTAGGTGGAACTGTTTCTATTTATTCCTATAACCATTTAAGAATATTAAATAATAATCTTAGTAAGACAAAAAATAGAATAGTTCGAATAGTATCACCAACAAAGGCTTTAATTAAAAAGGAATTTATTTTGCTTTTTAAAAAGAACGATAATATTTTTTCATATACAGGATTATTAGTAGCCCAGCCATTTTTAGTATATTTAGTTGTCCATAGTTTAAATCAAATATTTACATCGGGAACATTAGCTTATTATGTTAGCCAAGTAAACTTTATCCCTCTACTTGATGTTTTACTTGTCATGATGTTTACATTAATTATTAACCAAGATGCGAATAAATACATTTTAAAAGAAGCAAAGAATGTTCGTATTATGAAAACTATTCCAATTTCAATATATCGTCAATTATTTATTAAAGTGGCTATTCCTTTTTTACTATCATCTACTTCTTTAACTATCACAATGAGTGTTTTATTTATTACTAGAGAAGTTGTTAGTTTTGTTACATTTATTTTTGGTATTTTTATGTCGATATTATTATTGATAGTATTAGATGTGATTTCGCTATATGAAGAATTAAAGGTTTCAAAGGTAAAACAAAAATCTACACTTGTATCTAATATTTATTCATATTTACTACCAATTTGTTATTTTATGATGACTATTATTTTGTCATATTTCGGATTACCTTTAATAGTTGTTCTATCTTTAGGTATTTTTGTCATTATTTTATTAGGATTCCCATTCTTTATCAGATTAAAGTCTAGGGTAGGAAGATTGTTCCAAGAATTCGAGGTGCAATAATATGAATAAGAAGAATTTAATTATATTATTATTAATACCTTTCATCATCTCTTTATTAAGTATTGTAACGATTAATCTTACATTTAACTTAATTGAAAATGATTTAATTGGAATTAAGTGGGATTATCAAGATAATGAAGCTTTTAAAGTATCTTCTTCAATGTATGAATTAAAAGCAGAGGGAATCGCTCAAAATAAATATCCTCCAAGTATCGGTAATGAATTAGTTTGGACCGTAGTTAATAAAAATCTTGACGAGGAAGACCATGCGGAGATCGTGTATAAAAATGGTAAGTATTATTTGCATACTGTATCTAAAGGTGATGTTATTATTACTTGCTCTAATGCTAAAGGAACAGTATTTAAACAAATGGTAGGCATTATTTATGATAATAGTGCGATTATCGCTAATCCGATTAATAAATCAAGTCAAAATAATATTGATTCAACTTTGTATTATGGAGAATATGATTTAGTAAATAATAAAAAAGAATTAGCAAAAACCTATTATACGATTAAAACTGCTCCAAGTGAATTAATTAGTGATGTCGAAGTGAAATCAATTTCTGATAATATTGAATTCACTTTAGGAACTGGCCAAATCCGTATTTTAAAAGAAGGGCATGCAAGAATTGAACTAGGATTTACAGATAGTAGTAATTCTTTCGTAATCGAATTTGAAGTTGTTGATAATGGAGTTAATGTATATTCTTATGATGATTTATTAGCTTGTACAAATAAATCAGAACAAGGGGAAATAGTTGTATTAAGAAAATCATTTGAGTCGCTTGAAAACACTTATGAAATGAATAATGGGGAAGTAGTATTAAAAAATAATGAACCAGTATTAAAGCAAGATAATGTGGAATTATTTGGTCATTATAATCCTGTAACTAAAAAATATAGTTTCGATAATGAAATCTATAAAAAAGAAACAAAGTTTAATCGTTCATACATTGATCAATGGAATGAATTTGTTAGTAAAAATCCAAAATATAAAAAACTTGATAGTCAAATTAATGTTGGTATTTATTTACAAAAAGATTTCTATGGAAATGGATATACACTCAATTTACATAATCTAACTTACCCTTATTCAGAAATGATTGTAAGTGATGGAAATCAAACATATTCTGTTCCATATTTAACTAGTGATAATTTATTTAGAGGACCTCTTCCTTTCTATACATTAGGCGATCCAAATGATACTCCATTAATCACTGCCTATGGTCAAGATAATGTTGGGGTTTATGTAGAAGGGGAAGGAATAGTTATCAATGATGCAAATATCAAAAATTGTGATTTTGGTAATTCATTGTCAAATCTAGAATATGTAGGAACAACTTTGGAATTAGATGGCGACAATATTAAAGTTATCAATTCACGTCTAGCAAATGGTAAAAATGTTGTTAGGGCATATTCAACTAATAACTTAACTATTTCTAATTGTTTAATCTCATCTTCAAGAAACTTCTTATTGCAAGTGGGTTGTAATGAATACGTTTCTATCGATGAAGATAAAGTTAATTCATTTACTTTATTGGATGGAACAAAAGTCTCATTATCTAATAAAGAATACTTTGCAAAAAAGAGTTACGCTGATGATATATTAACTAATTTTATCTCCAAAACATTTACAACTGAAGAAGAAAAACAAGCGATGAAAAACGCTTTAGTATCAATGCAAAATGCAACGAACAATTATTCTGTTGAAGGACTATATAAAGGTAGTATAAATATTGAGGATACATTATTCTATCAAAGTGGTATTTCTTCTATTTGTTTAGATACATTATTTAATGGCCCATATTTATATAGTAATATTCCTAGTTTAATTGGTGAGTTATTCTCTGAATTATCCTTATCAGAAAATCCTTTAGTTCCATTAGAAGCTAATGGTATATGCAATGTTTCTTATCCAGTTCAAGTTAATTTAATTGGATCTACTAGATTCTATGATTATAAGAAAACTTCAAGTTTGGATTTACAAGGATTAATTGGAGAAAATATTACGACAATCGCTAATTCTATTTTAGAAAATAGTATTAGAAAAATAACGATTGATGATATCTTCCCAATAAAGAATATGCTTATTTCTAAAGCATTAGAAAAAGGGTGTATTTTAAATAAAACAGTCGATGAAGAAAATGCTTCTTATTTCAACATCCCAATATCTTATTATGGAGGAGGATTGAATCTATCAAGCGTAAATTTAGATGCATTAGATAATAAAGATAAATTATCAAATAAATTAGAAATCAATTTATTGAATAATTATTTGAATTTACAAGAATCTTCATCTATGATGGGAACGATGAAAAATCTTATGTTAAAGACAGTTACTATTACTACAGGTATTGAACCATTTAACTTTATCTGTATGGATAATTCAGGATATCTATTTGGAGAAACACCTAATGTTTCTAGTCTAAAATCAAATGTGAAAGGAGTATAGTTTTTATGAAAAAATTATTAAGATCTCTATTATTATCAACAGTATTATTCGGTAGTTTAACATTGACTAGTTGTTCAAGTTTCTTTGGGCAAGATATGGCAGGTTATACTATTCAAGATGTTGCAACGGAACAATTAGCAAATGGTGATATTCAAGTTACAATTACTTACGTAAATGAAGAACAAGAACCATATGTATTTATTGTACCTAAAGGAGAAGATGGTGTTGTTGGTAAAGATGGCACAGGAATTAAAGAAATAAAAGTCGAAAAAGATGAGAATTTGAATCAAATTATTACTATTATCTATACAGATGATACAAAAGAACCTGTTTCATATGTAGTTCCAAGTGTTGTTTCTATTGTTGATGTAACAAGCGAAAAAGATGAAGAAACAGGTAATGAAATTATTACTATTCATTATAGTGATGGAACAAAATCAAATCCTATCATTTTACCTGCAGGTAAAGATGGAGTAGGTATTGAAAGTATTGAACATTTTATCAATATGGATTTCTCTGTTTCTATAACTATCAAATTATCATCTGGAGCTGATTATAATATTGTTATTCCTGCACCTATAAAAGGTGAACAAGGCGAAGAAGGCCGCGGTATTTCCTCAATTGTTTCAAGTCCTAATGGTGATGATTATACATTAACAATTAATTATACTGATGGAACTAGTGATACATTTCCTTTTGCTAGACCTAATAAATGGTTCTCAGAGGCGTGTGAACCTTCATCAGAATATGGTATTGATGGAGATTTATGGTTTAACTTAAATGATTCTTCAATTTATCATAAAGAAAATGGTGTATGGATTAATATTATCAATATATCAGAAAATACTACTATAAAATATACAGTAAGATTCGATGCAAATGGAGGTAATTTACCTTTTGGAACTCCAATTTCATACCAAGTATTAAGTGGGAAATATTTTTCTTCAACAGGTTATAGTATTCCTATTCCTACTAAGGATGGATCTATTTTTAAAGGTTGGTATACAAGTAAATCGATTAACCCAACTATTGGATGTTTTACTGATTTAACTCCAGTTTGTAGTGATTTAACTTTATATGCAATTTGGGAGAATGCATAGTAAGAAAATAATCATTTTAAGAGCATTTACTAAGGTAGATGCTCTTTTTTAATCTGAAAATATTCATATAAAAATAAAGGAAGGAAAATAATATTAAGTATGGGGAAAATATTATATAAAAATTAGCACTCTTTTATTGACACTGCTAAAAATAGTACTATAATATAATTAGCAGTCTAGAGAGTAGATTGCTAAAGGAGGTTAAACTAATGGAAGATAAATTCACAGAAAAAGTAATTTCTATTATTAATCGAAGTCAAGAAATTGCAAAAGAGAATTTCTCTTGTGAAATTGATGTCCCTCATGTAATTAAAGCTATGCTCGATGATGAAGACTCAATGCTCAAGAATATTCTTTATAAAGTCGAATGTGATGCAAAATTATTTATCGAGACAGTTGAAGGTTTTATTAAAGCTAAAGCAAAAAGCAGTAACGTAGATAATATTTATGTCTCTGTAGATGTTAACAACCTATTATCTAATGCAGATAAATATAGAAAACAATATGGCGATCAATTCGTAAGTGTTGAACATTTGATTTTGGCTATTTTTGATACAAAACATTCGATTATTAATAAATTACTTAATATTAATAACTTTAATAAAAACAAAATAGAGAAAGCTATCAAAGAAATTCGTGGTTCAAGTAAAGTTCTTGATAAGAATCCAGAGGAAAAATATGAAGTATTAAAAAAATATGGACGAGATTTAACTTTAGATGTCGCAAAAGGAAAGATTGATCCAGTTATTGGTAGAGATGAAGAAATTCGTCGAGTTATTCAAATTTTATCGAGAAAAACAAAGAATAATCCAGTTTTAATCGGTGAACCAGGCGTTGGTAAAACTGCAATTGTTGAAGGATTAGCATGGAGAATTTTTAAAGGTGATGTTCCTTTATCTTTAAAGGATAAAACGATTTTTGAACTTGATTTAGGTGCATTGATCGCGGGTGCAAAATATCGAGGAGAATTTGAAGATCGTTTGAAAGCAGTATTAAATGAAATCTCTAAATCAGAAGGAAAAATTGTTTTATTTATTGATGAAATTCATACCTTAATTGGTGCGGGTAAAACTGATGGGGCAATGGACGCAGCTAATTTATTAAAACCAATGTTAGCTAGAGGTGAATTACATTGTATTGGAGCGACTACTCTTGATGAGTATCGAAAATATATTGAAAAGGATGCAGCTTTTGAAAGAAGAATGCAAAAAGTAACTGTAGGTGAGCCAACTCTTGAAGATACTATTTCTATTTTAAGAGGGTTAAAAGAAAGATATGAAAGTCATCATGGTGTACAGATTTTAGATTCGGCATTAGTGAGTGCAGCTACTTTATCTAATCGATATATTACTGATCGTTTTTTACCAGATAAAGCGATTGATTTAATTGATGAAGCATGTTCTGCGGTTAGAATGCAAATCGATTCATTACCAACCGAATTGGATGAGATTAATAGAAAACTAATGCAACTTGAAATCGAACGCGTATCGCTTCAAAAAGAAGATTCTGAAGCTAGTAAGAAACGTTTAGAAAAGATGGAAAAAGAGATAGCAGAATTAAAAGAACAACAATCTGGATTAATGGTAAAATGGACAAATGAAAAGAAAGCGTTGAATGAATCAAAAACAGCAAAAGATGATTTAGAAAGAGCAAAGCTTGACTTAGATAAAGCAATGCAAAATGCAAATTATCAAGAAGCAAGTAGATTACAATATATTGTTATTCCTAACTTAGAAAAAAAGATCAAAGATTTTGAAACGATGGATAAAGAAAACAATATGCTTGATGAAGTTGTTAAAGAAGAAGACATTGCTCGAGTTATTTCTAAATGGACAGGAATTCCAGTTAGTAAATTAAATCAAAGCGAATCTAGTAAAATATTGTCTTTGGAATCAAATTTGAAAGAAAGAGTAATCGGTCAAGATGAAGCAATTAATAAAGTTTGTGATGCAATATTACGTTCAAGAGCAGGAATTAATGATGAAAATCGTCCAATTGGATCATTCTTGTTTTTAGGACCTACTGGAGTTGGTAAAACAGAGATTGCAAAGTCTTTAGCAGCTTCTTTATTTGATTCAGAAAATCAAATAATCCGTATTGATATGTCGGAATATATGGAAAAGTTTTCTGTTTCTCGATTAGTTGGTGCGCCTCCAGGATATGTAGGATATGAAGAAGGGGGACAATTGACGGAAGCTGTTAGAAGAAAACCATATTCAATCGTTTTACTTGATGAAATTGAAAAAGCTCATCCTGATGTATTTAATATTCTATTACAAGTCCTTGATGATGGTAGATTAACTGATTCTCAAGGTCGAGTAGTCGATTTTAAAAATACGATTTTAATAATGACTTCTAATATTGGTAGTGAATATCTACTTGAAGGAAACGATTCTATCGCTCATCAAAATGTTGAAAATAGTTTAAAGGAACATTTTAAGCCAGAATTTCTTAATAGAATAGATGATATTGTATTCTTTAATTCTCTTGATGATAGTGTAGTAATAAAAATTGCGATGAAGTTTATTAAACAATTAGAAACTAGATTAGAAAAACTAGAGATTAAGATAGATATTTCTTCTGAAGCTTTAAAGGCAATTTCAAAAAAAGGATTTGATCGTATATATGGAGCTAGACCATTAAAACGTTATATTCAAAAAGAAATAGAAACACCTTTAGCTAAAGAAATCATTAAGGGAAATATTAAGGAGAAATCATCTTTATATATCGATTATGTAAATGAAGAATTTACTTTTAAAAATGTATAAAGAAAGGAAATAGATTAATACCACTATAAAAATATGGTGGTATTTTTCTTATTTTAGTCGATTTATTCTCTTTTATTTGGTTTCATATAATGATAGAATAACTACGTTATTTAAGGAGAATTCTTTTTATGGCGATTACTTTAGACTATTTACCAGGTAGAGAAAATATCAAATTATATCAAGATCATTCAATGATTTGTATTAATACAGATACGATGGTTCTTGGTGAATTTTTAGAAGTATATCGTTTTGATACTGTTTTAGATATTGGGACAAATAATGGTTCATTATTATTGTATGCTAGTCGATTTTCACCTAAAAAGTTGATTGGATTAGAAATTAATAAACACGCTATTGAGTTAGCTAAAAAAAATTTAGAATTAAACAATATTGATAATTATTGTTTGATTAATGAGGATGCAAACACATATAGGGGAGAGCTAGTTGATGTTATTGTATGCAATCCTCCTTATTTTAAAGTAACAAAGGATAGTAAGAATTCATCTATTAATATGACTTTAGCAAAACATGAGGATTCTTTACCATTAGAGAATCTAGTTAAAACGATTTTTTTAAATCTTAAAGATAATGGTAAGCTTTTCTTTGTTTATCAATCCTCAAGATTACAAGAATTGATTGATATATTTTCTCAATATCATCTTGCAATAAAAGTCATGCAATTTGTTTATAATATTAATAAAGAAAATTCTAATGTAGTGTTAATTAAAGCAGTTAAAAATGGAAAAAATGGAATGGAAGTAAAAAAACCATTGATTATAAAAGATATGAAGGTCGAAAAATAATGAAATTAATTGGAGTAGTAAATAGTATTGATAAAATAACTGACTTCCCACTTGATGGAATTATTTTAGGCACCACTTTTTCTAGTTATGCATATTACTATTTTCAAAAAGAAGAAATTAAAAAAGCAATTGTATTAGCTAAAAAAGCTAACAAAGAAATCTTTTTATTAATAAATTCTATTATGCATTGTGAAAAAGAAACTGAAATAAGTGAATTCATTGATTGTTTTAAAGATGAAGATGTAAAATTCATCTTTCAAGATTTAGGTATCTTTAATATTTTGATGAAAAAAGGGATTATTCATAAAGGGATTTATAATCCTTTAACAATGATTACAAATGCTTTTGATATGCATGAATATACAATATTAGGTTGTGATGCAGTAGGTGTCAGTAATGAAATCACTCTGGATGATGTAGTAAAGATTAATGCTTATGATAATAATGTATTTTATCTAGGTTTTGGATATCATCCAATGTATCAAACTTATCGAAAAATCATCTCTTTATATAAAGAAGAATCTAAATTAGATATTGAATTGGATAATTTATTTTTACAGGAAAACACACGAAAAGAAGATCGTTGTCCAACTATTGAAAATGAATATGGAACAATCGTTTTCCGAAATGGAGTCATTTCAGTTTTAGAAAGATTATTTGAACTTGATTTAAAGTATTTATTTTTAGATTCAATTTTTATTAATGAGGATATTTATTATCAAGTTATTAATATTTATAAGGATGTTTATTTACATAAATTGGAGTTACAAGAGGGAATTAATAGATTTAATCAATTGAATTTACCAATTAATAATCAATTTATGTATGTGGATTCTGTTTATAATCCAAAGGAGTTTGAATAATATGAATAATAAAAGAATAGAATTATTAGCTCCTGCAGGTGATTTGGAAAAATTAAAAGTAGCATTAATCTATGGAGCAGATGCTGTCTTTATTGGTGGAAGAGAGTTTTCTTTACGTTCAAAGGCAAGCAATTTTACATTAGATGAAATTCGACAAGGTTGTGAATTTGCCCATAGATTAAATAAAAAAGTACATGTTACTTGTAATATTGTTATGCATAATAATGATGTAAGTGATATCAAAAAATATTTAATTGCTTTAGATAATATTGGAGTTGATGCGATTATTACATCTAGCTTATATATGGTGAAATTAGCGAAAAAGTACACTAATTTACAAGTTCATATCTCTACTCAACAATCTTCTTTAAATAAAGAAGCTATTGATTTTTTTGCTTCTTTAGGTGCAGATCGAGTTGTATTAGGTAGAGAGGCTTCATTAAAAGATATGAAAGATATTTGTGAAAATAAACCATGTGAAATAGAAGCATTTATTCATGGAGGAATGTGTTCTTCTTATTCAGGTAAATGCATGTTATCAAATGTAATGTGTAATCGAGACGCAAATAGAGGTGGATGTGCTTATTCTTGTCGTTGGTTTTATAATGTTTATAATGGGGAAAAGTTAATCACTAAAGATAATGAGTTTTTAAAGATGTCATCTAAAGATTTATGTGCGATTAATGAGATTCCTCAATTAATAGAAATGGGTGTTGATTCTTTAAAGATTGAAGGAAGAAGAAAAGCAAGCAATTATATTGCTTGTGTTGTTAAAGCATATCGTGAAGTTATTGATGCTTATTATAACAATCAACCAATTGATTTTATAAAAGCTAGAGATGATATTTATAAAGCTGAGAATCGATTAACTTCGACTGGATTTTTATATGGGAATGTCACTAGAGAACAAATGCTTTATAATCTTGATGAAAGACTTATTAAAATCGGAGATTATGTTGCATTAGTTATTGATAGTGATGAAGAATATGCAACAATTGAAATCCATAATAAATTAGAATTAGGAAAAGATTACTTATTACACTCGCCAAAAGAAGATGATCGAATGATTCATATTAGTGAAATATTAGATAATAAGGGGAAAGAAATGGAAGTTGCAACTATTGGAAAACAATTAGTGAAGATTAAAGTTGATCGTAAATTTGAACCTTATTCAATTATTCGTCTTATTCGAAGCAAATAAAAATGGTTGCGTTTAACAACCATTTTATTTTTTATCGAAGTTTTGTCTTCTCCTTTTTGATTCAATAAATAATTCTTCTAGACCTTCTTTGTCTTCGTTATTAATTTTATCTTTTAAATCGTTGAGTGTTTCAATGAAGGAATTGATATCACTTACTAAATTCTCTTTATTCTTTATGAATAAGTCAGACCATAATGAAGCGTTAATTTTTGCAATACGTGTTAAATCTCGGAAAGAGTCACCAGTATATCTAGTTAAATGATCATTATCTCGACAATTCATTAAAGAAACAGCGATTGCATGTGGAAGCTGAGATAGGAAAGAAATCATTTTATCATGTTCTTCAACTGATAAAATCTCGATGTTATTAAATTCGAGAATTTTGCCAAAATCCTTAATAAATTCAATTGTAGATGGTTTATTTTTTTCTGTTGGTACAATAATTAGATTGGCAATTTTAAACATCTCACAATCTGCATATTCAACACCACTAGTTTCTTTACCACACATTGGATGCATCGCGATAAATTCTTTGTCTTTTGTTAAAATGCTTTGAATATTATTAACTATATTAGTTTTTATACCAGTGACATCAGTAATAATCACATTATCTTTCATTAATGATTGATGGTCTTTAATCCAAGAAATAATAGTTGATGGATATAAGCATAGAATAATTAAATCAGCTTGTTTAATTAATTCTGTATCATCTAAATTATGGTTGTTAATAATATGATGTTCATGAGCATAATTAATTGCTCCTTTATTAATGTCTAATGCCGAAACATTATATCCTTTTTGGGATAATTTTAATGCGATACTTCCACCAATTAAACCAAGACCAACAATTAATATTTTTGAGTCTTTATTCATATATAAAACCTCCTACAACTCTAATTTCTTCAATTCTTCTAAAAAAGAAGGATATGATTTATTTACGCAATTTTCATCAAGAATCTTACAAGTGATATGAGAAGTAATAATCGCTAGAGTCATAAAAATGCGATGATCGTGGAATGGATTTAATACTTCGGATGGCTCTTTAATAGTGCCTGGATGAATAATTAAAGTATTCTCATCAATTAATGTAGTCGATATGCCTAATTCTTCTAAATTAGTAGTCATTGCAAAAATTCGATTTGATTCTTTAATTGCAAGTCGACGAATATTTGTGAAAGTGACATCGCTAGTAGCGAAACATGCTAAACCCATTAATATTGGCCCTAAATCGGGATTTTCATCTAGTGATATTGTTGTTCCTTTTAATGTTGATTTTCTTGTTTTTATATATGTTGGGGTAATTTCTATATTCGCGCCCATATTTTCTAAGATGGTAAGAATATTTTTATCAGCCTGACATGAGGATAATTTCAATCCTGTAACAGAAATAGGATTTTCGGAAATACATCCTAGTCCTAAAAAGAAAGCTGCTTGGGAATAATCATTTTCTACTTTGTATGAAGTAGCTATATATTTTTGTGATCCCTTAATCGAAATAATATTATTTTCTTCATCAAAATGAACTCTAATCTTAAACTTTTTTAATAGATTTAAAGTCATTAAAAGATAGGATTTACTAGATATTCCATTCTTAATGATGATTTTTGAGTTGCCTTTTAATAATGGAAGAACAAATAATAATCCCGAAATAAATTGACTAGAGACACTTCCATCAACTACATATTCTCCTGATTTAAATTTGCCACTACAAATATAAGAATCATCATCTTTATAAGAGAATATACCTTGTTTTTCAAATATTTCTTGATATACGTTTATTGGTCGAGAAGATAATCTTCCTCGAGTAATAAATTTAGGATTATTAGATAATTGAATACCTAGAGGCATTAAAAATCTCAATGTTGAGCCTGATTCATTACAATCTAATAATGGTTCATTTGCTCGTGTTTTAATACCTTTAACATAGACTTTATCTTGTTCAATAATAAATCTAGCTCCAAGAGCTTCAAGTGACGCCATTGTTGCTTTAATATCATCGGAAAAATAAAGATTTTTAATTTCACTAGTTCCTTCTTCACATAAACTTGCACATATTAAAGCTCGATGCCCATCTGATTTAGATGGTGGCGCTTTTATCGTTCCTCCATATTCTTTTTTGTCTAGTTCAATCATATCTATTTACCTATATTTTCTTTAATTTTGATTAATGCTTTTTTATATCCTTCAAAACCAAGTCCGACAAATGATGCGATACTTGCTTCTTTTATGTATGAAATGTGACGATATTCTTCACGTTTATATATATCAGATAAATGGACTTCAATTGTAGGGATATTGACACTTTTTAATGCGTCCATTATCGCGATGGAATAATGGGTATATGCACCTGCATTTATTATAATCCCATCTACTTTATTATAAGAATCTTGAATAACATCAATTATTGCACCTTCATGATTAGATTGAAAAAAGTTTACTTCAATACCTAATTTATCTGCTTCTTTTTGGCAATAAGAGAGTAAATCATTATATGTTAGTTTTCCATATACTTCTGGTTGACGTAAACCTAATAAGTTTAAATTCGGTCCATTAATAATTAATACTTTCATGAAAAATCTCCTTTATTTTTTTAATACAAGAACTAACTGAAGAAGAATTTGTAACAACTTCATCTTGATATTTTAAATATAGTGGTAATCGTACTTCTTTTAATGATAGAAGTTCATTTTGAGATTTAGTGAGAGGGCGATTATCTGAATAAATCATTTTATCAATATCTCGATCTAAATAAATAATAAAGCCATTTTGCTTTAAATTGAGCATATTTTCTTCGTTTAAGATTACTCCTCCACCTGTAGATATAACTAAGTTGCTTTTTGAAGAAAACTTTTTTATGATATCTGATTCTATTTTTCTAAATCCTTCTTCTTTTACTTCATAAAATATTTCCGGGATTGATTTATTTGTATATTTAACGATTTCTTCATCAATATCGACAAATTCTTTTTTTAGTGATTTTGCTAATTTTTTTCCAATTGTCGTTTTTCCTGACATTGGTAAGCCAATTAGTACAATATTTTTAGTTTGTAGATATAACTTTTTATAGATTTTTTTGAATAGAGAAGGGGGGAACTTTTTATTTAACGCTACCTCTTGTGCGTAGATAGCTTGAGAGATTAACATTTCTAATCCACCATAGGCATCTATCCCTTTTAGTTTAGCTTGACATATCAATTTTGTATTCAATGGGTTATAAATTACATCAATTACAGTTTGTAATATAGGGAAGTCATTTAAATTTATTAATGGTTCATCAAAATTATTAGGATACATTCCTAAAGGAGTTGCATTGATTATGACTTCAACATCCTTATGCGTCTTTAATTCTTCATAAGTAATACAATTTTCTTTTTTATTTCTTGATACAATAAGGATTTCTTTAGCAAAGAGATCTTTTAATACTTTTTCTGCAGTATTTTTTGTTCCTCCAGTTCCTAATATTGCACATACTTTATTTTCAATCTCTACATGATGAATAGACAATAAATCTTTTAAACCTAAATAATCGGTATTATATCCAAACAAACAATTATTTCTATTTACTATGCAATTACACGCTCCAATAGCTTTAACTTCTTCACTAACCTCATCTAGATAAGGTATGACAAATTCCTTATAAGGTATAGTCACATTTATCATGGAAAAATTTTTTTCTTGGAGAAATGAAATAACTTCTTCTTTTTCTAATGATAGTAATTCATATTCTTCCGGAGTAATCATTTCATGAATTATTTTGGAATATGAATGTTTTAATGTTCTTCCAATTAATCCAAATTTCATAATTATTACCTCGATAACATTGCATCTAGGATGCTAAAAGCTACTAATGAATCAATTACGACTCTAGCTCTTCTAACAATACATGGATCATGACGTCCATGAATTTCAATAATTTTATTTTTTAATGGATCTAAAGAGATAGATTCTTGTTTTTTAGAAATTGATGGTGTTGGTTTTAAGACAGTTTTTATAACAATAGGCATACCATTAGTAATACCGCCATTTATGCCTGCATTATTATTTGTTTTGGTAATAATTTTATTATCTACAACTTGAAGAGAATCATTGACTTCACTTCCATAATGGGACGCAAAAGAGAATCCTAAGCCGAATTCAACACCTTTAACTCCTGGAATAGAAAATAAGGCATGGGCAATAATTGATTCAATAGAATCAAAGAAAGGATTACCAATTCCACCGGGAACATTATAAACAAATGTTTCAACTATTCCTCCAACAGAATCTTGATTATTTCTTGCTTTTTCGATTTCTTGCATCATTAGTTTTTGTTTCTCTAATGATACACAAGGGAATAAAGAATCATTAAATTGATCAATACTTGTTGGGATATCATTGACTTCTTCATCATCAACATTATGAATTGATTTAATGTGAGAACCGATTTTAATTCCTTGAGATTCAAGATAAGAAATAATAATCGCTCCAAGAACAACAATTCCTACTGTTAATCGTCCAGAAAAATGACCTCCTCCACGATAATCTTGAAATCCTTTATATTTTAATTCTGCAGTATAATCTGCATGACTAGGTCTAATTAATCTTTCTTGATAATCGTTTGAGTGTTGCTTTTTATTTGGTACGATTACAGTTAAACTATCGCCAGTTGTATAACCATTAAAAACACCTGAGATGATTTCAAAGTCATCATCTTCTTGTCTTTGAGTTGATAAATTATCATTTGCTTTTCTTTTATTTAATTGTTTTTTTATAAAATCTACATCGACTTTAATTCCACTAGGTAAAGAAGAAATAGTCGCGCCAACATATGGTCCATGACTTTCGCCAAATACTACTAGTTTTAAGCTATTTCCTAAGACATCTGACATATTGTTCTCCTCCAATTAACATTTCTTTTAATCGATCTATTTTAGTAGGGCATATAACTCCTACTTTATTTTTTCTTAAAATTAAATCTACATATTCTTTATCAACTTTTTTATCATTTTTGATTAATTCGATAATCTTATCATAATCGTAAGTATCATTTAGATGGATATTTAATTTTTTTAGAATTTGTAATAATTCTTCTTTTTCATCACTTATTAATAACATTCCAATTGCTACTGCTTCACCATGATATAGAGAATCACTAAAATGGAAATATGATTCTAATGCGTGACCAAATGTATGGCCATAGTTTAAAATCTTTCGTTCGTTTAATTCTTTTTCATCAATTTCGACATAATGCTTTTTTACTTTTATTGAACGAATAATAATCTCTTCTAGATTTTTATATGGATCATCTTTAAATAGATCAATAATTGATGAATCATAAATATATCCTGCTTTTAAAGCTTCAATTAATCCATTATTTAAATGTCTAATAGGTAGAGATTTTAAAAGATTAAAATCTATAATTACAAGTTTTGGTTGATAAAATGTTCCAATACAATTCTTTATTCCTAGATAATTAATCGCAGTTTTCCCTCCAATTGATGAATCAATCATTGCTAATGAAGAAGTAGGGATATTGATGAATGGTATTCCTCTTTTAAAAGTTGAAGCAACAAAAGCTGTTAAATCTCCAACTACACCTCCCCCTAATCCAATGATGATATCTTTACGAGAGAATTCTTTTTCAAGAAGTATTTTTTGTAGAGTTAAATAATTATCAATTGATTTTGATTCTTCACCAGCTTTAATGATGAAATAATATGAATTAGTGCATTGATCTTGAATAGTTTTGATGTATCCAAAAGGAATATTAGAATCACTAACAATTAAAACTTTGTGTTCTAATAAATTGAAATATTTATGTAAATTCTTTATTCCATCTTTTTCAATATAAATTGGATAAGAATTATTTTGAAGCTCAATATTGATAATCATATTAGAAACCTCCTTAATCATCATTTAATTTAAATGATGGGGTGTATTTAGTTTTATTTTATATTAAAGCAACTAATAAAGCAAATTAAAGGATGTTTTTTATAAAAAAACAAGTATAATATTTTTAGAGGTGAAATAGGATGAAAAATGATGAGTTAGTTGAATTGAGAAATCAAATTGATCAAATAGATGAAAAAATGGCAGATTTATTTGCTCAAAGAATGCGAATTGTTAAGCAAGTTGGTGAATTTAAAAAAACTAATAATATGCCTATTTTAGATAAAGAAAGAGAAAACATTGTTATTGAAAAAGGCAATAAATTAATTAAAGATGAAAATCTTAAAAAGTATTATCAAGAATTCTTAATTGATTTGATGGATATTTCAAAAAAATATCAAAATGAGTAGAAAGTATTCATTTTCTTTAAATTATTATAATTTAAAAGTGAATATGTTATATTATTTATCGAGGTGAAAATATGTTAAAAATAGGATGTCATGTATCAAGTAGTAATGGGTATACTTCAATGATTGAAGATACTAAATATATTGGTGGAAATGTTTTCCAATGGTTTACAAGAAATCCAAGAGGATGTCAAGCTAAAGAAATAAATCCAATTGATTTCTCTAATTTTTTGTCTTTGGCAAAAGAATATAATTTTGGGCCATTTTTAGCACATGCTCCATACACATTAAATCCTTGTTCAAGTAAGGAAGAAGTAAGAGAATTTGCTCTTGATGTATTTAAAAAAGATATGGAGATTTTGGAGAAAATCCCTAATTCAATGTATAATTTTCACCCAGGAAGTCACGTTGGTCAAGGGAAAGAAATAGGTATTCAAATGATTATTGAATTATTAAATAATGTGATTAAGGAAGAACAATCTACTATTATTTTACTTGAGACTATGGCAGGCAAAGGCAGTGAAGTTGGTTCTCGTTTTGAAGAATTAAAGATGATTATTGATGGAGTTAAATACAATAATCATTTAGGAGTTTGTTTAGATACATGTCACGTTTTTGATGGTGAATATGATATAGTCAATCATCTTGATGAAGTTTT
This sequence comes from Caryophanales bacterium, assembly GCA_029006735.1. Classification (GTDB taxonomy): domain Bacteria; phylum Bacillota_I; class Bacilli_A; order RFN20; family CAG-449; genus UBA3210. The sequence goes on along the minus strand of JAQXGN010000056.1, from coordinate 9,060 downwards.
AGATGAATTTGATCGTATTATTGGATTAAATCGTTTAAAAGCTATTCATTTAAATGATACAAAAAATCCATTTGGATCACATAAAGATCGTCATGAATGTATTGGAAAAGGATATTTAGGTATTGACGCGATTAGTAGAATTATTAATCATCCAAAATTAAAACATTTACCATTTTATTTAGAAACACCAAATGAATTAGATGGTTATAAAGATGAAATTACCTTATTAAAAAGTAAATATATAGGATAAAAGTTATGCAAAGATATTTTGTAAATGAGATAAAAGATAATTATGTAATCTTAGATAAAGAGCAAGCTCACCATATTGTCAATGTCATGCGTATGAAAATAGGTGACTATATTAGTTGTGTTTTTCAAAAGAGCGTTTATCTATGTAAGATTAATTCTATCAACCCTTTAAAAGTTGAAATTGAAGAGGATTTAAGGGAAAATCACGAATTAAATAATCCAATCATTTTATTATATTGTTTACCTAAAGGTGAAAAATTAGAATTAGTAATTCAAAAAGCTACCGAGATTGGAGTTAGCGAGATTATCTTAATTCAATCAGAAAGATGTATTGCAAAAATAAATAAAGAAAATAAAGACAAAAAGCTTGCAAGATTTAATAAAATTGCACTTGAAGCAAGTGAACAATCGAAGCGAAATATTGTTCCATTAATTAATAAAGTGATTGATTATAAACAAATTAAAGATTATAAATTTGATCATATGTTCATCGCATATGAAAATGAAAAACAAAATTTCTTTAAGGAACAATTAATGAAAGTTAAAGAAAATGAAAGTGTAGCTGTTTTAGTTGGTTCTGAGGGTGGCTTTTCTAAGCAAGAAGTTGAATATGCTTGTTCTTTAGGCTATCAATCAATTAGTTTAGGGAAAAGGATTTTAAGAAGTGAAACTGCCGCAATTTTTTCTTTGTCATGTATTAGTTTTATGTTAGAAAGAGAGTAGTCTATGGTATCAATTTTTAAATCATTAAAAAAAAATAAAAAAACTATTTATTCAAAGACGGATGAATACAAGTTTTACGTGGAAAACTCGCATCTTATCGCCAAAATATTACCTTCTTTTCACCTTGGATATGTTGAAGGAAATGACTTTAAACTTATTCAAGCAAATATCTTGATTAAATCTATTCAAAATAAAATGATTATAGAAAATAATTTAGAAAAATATCGCCAAGAATCATTAATTTTACCATTGATGGAAAGAGATTTATTTATTAGAAATAAAGTATGGAAGGATTTAGATGAAGTTAATGCACCATATTTTATTTTAGATGGTGCCCGTATTTATATTCCTATTTATTCTAAAGGGTTAAATTTAATTTATAATGATGAATGCTCAAAATTATTTGAATATCCATATTGTGATTTAAAGGAAAAACCAATATCGGCTTGTATTGATAGCTTTGATGTATATAATTTTTATTTATTTGCTTCTAATTTTACTAATTTAATTTTAATTAAGAAAGATATTTCTTCTGCAGCATTCTATCATCCTGCTTTTGAAACAATTTATATTATAAATGACCAAGGCAGATTAGATATTTCTATTCATTTATTTGATCGTTATATTAAAAATCCTAATGTTAATAACATTTTAAAAAGAGTAAAAGATGTTGTTGAAAAATTTTATTCCAATGATAGAAAAGAGTTTATTAAGGCGTTATACGCGAATGAATTTATTTCTGGTAAAACTTTTTATGAATTGAATCATAAATCTAGACTTAGACAAATTAAAAAAGATAAGTTAGTTAATGAAGGGAAAAAACCTTATGAAATACTATAAAACATTATCTTTAGGTTGCAAGGTAAATACTTATGAAACTGAAGCAATTAAAGAATTATTAAATAAACTAGGCTATGAAGAATCACATAATAATCAATGTGATGTTTTTGTTATTAATACATGTGCAGTTACTCAAGTGGGAGAACAAAAATCACGCCAAATGATTCGTAAAGCAAGTAAAGATTTCCCTAACGCTAAAATAGTAGTAATGGGATGTTATTCACAATTACATCCAGAAATTGTTGAAAATATTGATGGTGTAAATATTGTTGTAGGAACATCAAATAGAAAAGAAATAATTGAACATTTAAATGATGAGAAATATGTATCTGTCCATAAAGATAATCGTCATGAAGATTATGAATGTTTAAAGATTTCATCCTATAGTGAAAATACGCGTGCATTTGTCAAAATTGAAGATGGATGTAATAATTTTTGCACTTATTGCATTATTCCATATACAAGAGGGAATTTCCGTTCTCGAAAAAAAGAGGATATTTTTGATGAAATATCTCGCTTAGCAGATTCAGGCTTTAAAGAGATTGTGTTAACAGGTATTGATTCTGCGAGTTATGGAAGAGACCATCTTGAAGAAAAATATTTTTTCAATGATTTATTAAAAGACATTATTTTAAAAGAACCAAGGATTCAAAGAATTAGAATTTCTTCAATTGAAGAAAGTCAAATAGATGATGAATTTATTGAGATATTAAAAAATAATTCTTGTCTAGCCCATCATTTGCATATTCCTCTTCAATCTGGATCAGAAACAGTCTTAAAAAGAATGAAAAGAAAATATAATAAAGAACAATTCTTAAAAACAATTAAAAAAATAAAAGAAGCTGTTCCTGATATTGCTTTAGCATGCGATGTAATTGTTGGTTTTCCAGGGGAAACTGAAGAAGAATTTGTAGAAACAATGAATTTTATTAAGGATTGTGGATTTGTCTATTTACATGTGTTTCCTTATTCAATTAGACCAGGTACTATCGCGTCTAATATGCCTAATCAAGTTGATCCTAGAATAAAAAAAGAACGTGTCCATCGTTTGATTCAATTAGGGAATGAATTAAAGAATAATTATGAAAAGCAATTTATTGATAAAGAAGTAGATGTAATTATTGAAACATATGATCTAAAGACTAAAATGTATAAAGGCCATGCTTCAAATTATATGGAAGTAAAGACAAAATCAGACAAAGTGATTCTGGGAGAAATGGTAAAAATTATTTATCAAGGATAGATCGATAAAATAAGTATTAATTTTCATTAATAAAACATAGTAAAATATGAAAATCATTGATTAAAATGGTTGACACTTTCTCTAAAATCATATAAAATAACAATCGTGTCAAATAAGAGGTGTAGTCCTTAGGAGGTGTGTAAGTATGGCAGTTCCAGCTAGAAGAACATCAAAAACAACAAAAAGAATGCGTAGAACTCATTTTAAATTAAACGTAACTGGTTTAGTAAAATGTAGCAATTGTGGAGCAACAATCGTTTCACACCGTGTTTGCCCAGAATGTGGATATTATGATGGCAAACAAGTTGTTGATGTAAAAAAGAAATAACTAGAGAAAAATAGACTCAATTGAGTCTTTTTTTATTGTGTGTTATATTTATAGAGTAAAAGGAGATTTATGTTATGAATTATAGCAAATATTTTGATCACACATTATTAAAGATGGATTGTACTGATGAGCAAATAATCAAATTATGCGAAGAAGCAAAACAATATGATTTCAAATCAGTTTGTGTAAATCCTGGATATATTCCTCTATGTAAAAAATTATTAGAAGGAAGCGATGTTAAAGTATGTACAGTAATCGGCTTTCCTTTAGGTGCAACTTCAACAGCATCTAAAGTATTTGAAACTAAACAAGCAATTAAAGATGGTGCAGATGAGGTCGACATGGTAATTAATGTATCTCGTTTAAAAGCACATGATGATGCTTATGTGGAAAATGAGATTAAATTGATTAGAAAAGCAAGTAAAGGAAAAGTATTAAAAGTGATTATTGAAACTTGTAATCTAACTGATGAAGAAAAAGTTCGTGTTTGTAAAATAGTTCGTCATGCATGTGCTAGACAAGCTTCAACTACTTATGTAAAAACTTCAACTGGTTTTTCATGTGGAGGAGCAACTGTTAGTGATGTAAAATTAATGAGAAAAATAGTTGGTAAAAAATTCGGAGTAAAAGCAAGTGGTGGAATCCATAATGCAGAAGAATTTTTAAGTATGGTTAAAGCTGGTGCGAATAGAATTGGTGCTTCTAGCAGTGTTTCTATTATGGAGGGATTAGATAAATAATCATTATTTGTATAATTTTTATTTATATGCATAACATAATAATTGTGTGATATAGATATATTCATTTATATTTTTACTAACCTTTGAGAAAAAAACCATCTTAATGAAAACTTATGAAAAAATGAATATTGACTATGAAAATATTTTCATATAAAATATTTATAAGCGTTGAGATGCCATTTTAAGGAGTGGTAAGATGCAAAAAATGATGATGTGCCTTATGTTAGGCGTCGGTATGGGTGTTATCGGCTACAAAATGATGAATAAGAAAGAAAGTTCATGTATTTGTGAAGAAGACTCAGAAGAAAAATGTTGTCATACTTCTAAACAAAGTGTTATTGACAAAGCGAAGACAAAAATCGAATTAGTTCTCGAAGAATTAGAAACAATCGATTTGTCTGAAGTAAAAACAAAAACAAAAGAAACAATTGATTCAATTAAAAGAACATTGAATTCTATTAAGATTTAGAAGGTTAGTTATTTCACATCAAAAGCGCTTAAGGGCGCTTTTTGTTTATTAATCATATATTAAGGGGGAAAAGTATGAGCGTATATAAGGATAGAGTTACAATTTATGAAGTCGCAAAAGCTGCTGGAGTATCTTTAGCGACTGTTTCTAGGGTTATTAATAATCAAAGTAATGTTACGCCAGAAACGAAAAAGAGAGTACAAGATACGATTCAAAGATTAGGATATCGTCCTAATGCATTGGCGCAAGGACTTGCAACATCAAGAACAACTAATATTGGAATTATTTTACCAGATACAAATTATGTTCATATATCTAATTTATTATCTGGAATGATTGATATCGGTAAAATATATGGATATCAAACAACATTATTTGTCACAAAACATTCAATGGAAGATGCAAAAGATGCAATGTCAAAATTGATTACATCTCATGTTGATGGAGCAATTATTTTTGATGATATTCTTAATGAAAATGATATTAAAGTTATTGAGTCATATAACATTCCAACTGTATTAATTGGTAATAAAGTTGAAGGAGAAAAACTTGCTTCTATTACTTTAAATTATGAAGAAGGATTAAAAGATTTTATTAAAAATCATGCAAAAAATGAAAGTATGCAATTTATTAGATTGCCAAATGAAGGTAGACTTATCTCTTCATTAGAAGATATAGCAAGAGAAATATTATCAGATGGCAATTTATCAGTTATTTCTTGTACTGATTCATATCATGCAACATATTCATATTTCATTGATTATTTCAATGCAGTTAAAGAAGGATATTTTATTTGCCCACGTGATTCAATTGCATGTGCAATTCAAAATGCTGCGATTGATACAGGATTAAAAGTGCCAAATGACGTTCAAGTTATGTCAATTATCGGTACTAAATATTCTTCAATCGCTCGTCCAAGTATCTCTTCATTAAATATTGATTTTTATGAAGTTGGATCAATCGCAATGCGTATGGTCACTAAATTATTAAAAGGTGAATTGAAGAATAAGGACTATGAATTTAAGTCCACATTCGTATTTAGATCTTCAACTAAAGAATCTAACCTATAATATAGAAACTTAGAGGTGAATCTCTAAGTTTTTTTATATAAATTATAATTTATTTAACAAATTTCCTAAAAGTGGTGAAAGCATGTTATACCATAAGCAAGAACAAATATGGTGGGGAATGATAATAGCTATTTTACATACTAAAGTAAATCCATATGATAACCTAATCTATGTATAATTTATAAAAACAAAAGAAGATGAAGATAAACTATTTTAAAATATTGATAATACGTAAAATTAATAAAAAAGAATCGTATTTGACCATAAAAAAATTTATAGCGATTTCAAAACCCTAAAAATATTTATAATTTCTCGTCTTTCTAGCGATTTTCTTTTTCTTCTTTGCTCTTTTTAAAGCGACTTTTTTTCTTATTTTTTCTTTCTTCTTCTTTTTGACTTTCTTCCTTTATTAAACTTCGTTCGTTCTTTTTTAATTGTTTAGATAAATCTTGTTTTAATAAAGCAAAATGCTTTTCAATATCTTCTACAGTTAATAATTGAGGCTCAATATTAATAATTGAATTATCCTCGTCAATTTCTTTTTTTTCTCTTTCACATATTTTTCCTTCTTCATTTAAATTAATAACATTAAGTTCTAATAGAGTTTTATTATCTCCATGTAAGAATGAATCATTTTTAGGCGATTCATGATAAGAAATAAAGACAATGAAGCCAAGTATTAATCCAAGATAAAAGGAAATACTTCTCCAAAGAAGAATTAATGCGGAAATATCACTGTGAGACGCATTTGTGAAAAATGTACCTCCATATAGATATTGGAATACTAATTCTGCTCCTCCAGAAGCTCCTGGAATAGGAACCATAGAAGTGATAGTAGATACTAATGTAGTCATTGAAACAGAGTTTAAGTAGTTGATGAAATTATTTGAAGAAGAAAATTCTAAACCCATAGAATTAGCAATAAAAAATGGAGTTGAGTTATATAATACTTGTTTGATTAAGAATAAAATACTGACAGTAATTAAAATTGGCCAGTTTTGACATAATCTTTTTAACTCGATTCTAAATGTCTCTACTTTAGTATTTAATCTTAAAATGCGATCTTCTGGGTTTTTAATTATTTTTAATTTGGCACCTAGTCCGATTCCATATTTAATGATAAAAGAGTGGATTCTTTTACTGAATGCAAGAAAAAATAGGCCTAGTAATACGATTAAATTAATACTAAAACCTAAGATTGCTAAAGAAATAACATCAAAGTTATAACCAAAAATATTGATTGTTTGAGTCAAAGAACGCATTTCATTAAATTTAAAGATTAATACGCCTCCTCCATAAAGAATAAGCATTGCTTGATATACGATAAAATGCATGAATAAAATCGATGCTGCATTTGTAATTTTAACTCCTTGTTTAGAAAAAGTATAAGCCTGAGCAAATTGACCTCCAGAACTAGAAGGGGTAATACCAGAGAAAAATGTGCCGATAAATGTGTTTAATACACCTTTCCAATATGGATAATTTCTTTTATACATCTTTGCTAAAACTGTGAGAATAACACCTTCGACTAAATAAGTAATAATAACAATGGATATAGCACTTATTAACCATTTTAAATCACACTTTTTAATTGCATCAAAAACAGCTCTAGGGTCTTGCTTTAATACAAAGTAGATAGCTAAAGCAGTTACAATTAATAAAATAGAGATAGAAATAATATATTTTTTTGTTGTTTTTGTCATATCTATTTACCACGTCTATATTAGCATATGTGAAAATAGATAACAAGATTTACACTATCTAAATAAAATTGGATAATTTTATATTTAGTCTCAAATTGTGTTTATTTCATAATGTTTATTGATTAGAATAAAAAAAGATATTAAGGATGCAAATCAATTTGACATTAAAAAATTATCAACTATTTAAGAAGGAGTAATCATGCATTTGAAAGAGTTTTTTCTAAATTATCCATTGAAAGAATTAAACATTATAAAAGCTGTATTAAAGAATAATACACTATTTTTAGATGTTGAGATGGAGGTTTATTTAGAATATATCGCAAACGGATTACGATCAGATTTTGATTTAAATCCAGTCCATAGATTCATTTTTTCTTCTCAACATAATGATTTTACTTTACAAGAGCCTATTATAGTAAATGACTATCGTTTTGAAAATGATTCTATTCATCTTACTATTAATAATATTGATTTAAAGATTAGTGAAGATCAAGTAATATGTATCTCAAATTATAGATAAATATCAGTTACTATATCTTCATATGGAACGATTGTGTTTTTTGGTAATTCATTTGCTTCTTTTACTATATCAATTAGTTTATTAAATGAAGTTTCTTTTAATTCCATTTCATTTGGCCATGCTTCAATTGATTTATAACTATTTATAACATCGATGATTTCTTCTTCACTTGAAGTAGAAAAATTATTCATTAAATATTTTGCAACTGTCTTTCCTTCATTATTGTTTACAAATTCTAATCCCTTTTTGATGGCATTAGTAAATCCTTTTAGCTTTTTAGTATTTTTATTTTCAAATGACTTTAAACTAGAAAAACAAGTATATGGAACATTTTCTTGCAAAAGTTCACCGATAGAACATAATTTATATCCTTGATTTGTTTTTTCTAGTTGAGTAGCAAGAGGCTCAAATGCAGTAACATATTTAGAGTTTTTTTCTGCAATAAATACGCCAGTAGTAGCATCGAAACTAACATCGGTTCTTATGCATACATCCTTTGTTTTATCATTGACATCTTGAGTGATGGTTAATCCATATTTTTTTAGAACATATTCTAAAGTCATTTCTGGCATACCACCTTTTCTTCCACCAATTATTATTTGTCCTTTTAAATCATTTAAAGTAAAGTCATCTTTTTTTTCTTTTCCAATAAGAAAAGAACCATCTTTTTGCGTTAATTGAGCAAAGTTGATAGCGTAATCTTTTGCTCCATTTATATATGTATATACGCTAGCTTCTGGACCCATTAACCCTATTTGAGCATCTTTTGATAAAAGGGCTGCCATTACTTTATCTGCACCGGGGGTAGTTATTATTTCTATATCTAGACCTTCTTCTTTAAAATATCCTGCTTCTAATGCGACATACATAGGAGCATAGAATAGTGAATGAGTCACTTCTGCGACTTTTATTCTATTATCATTATTTGAAGAACAACCAACTAAAGAAATTAAAATTAAAGGAATTAATAATCTATTTTTTTTCATAATCATATCACAGATTATTTATATGATAATTTTTATTTTTTGTTCATTTGCACTAGTCAAGAGAAAGTAGACACTTTATAGTGTTTAGGGGGGTAAAAAACTCTTTAAATTGTTTAGGAGTTAGATAATTAAGTGAATAAGAAGGCCTTTGTTCATTGAAGAAAGTGATGTATTCTTCAATGCATTTAA
>JAQXGN010000055.1 GCA_029006735.1 Caryophanales bacterium | reverse complement strand
CTCTCCTGCATATATTCGCTTTACTGCTTGGATTTTGAATCCTTCTAAATATTCATTGCATTTCATTTTTGCTTCTCCTCCTGACTTTATTCTATTTCAAGAGGTTTTTTGGTTCGAGTCTGGAAATCTTTTACGTTTACAAAAAAGCTATATTGATTAATTAATAAACATATAATATATTCTATCTAGGGAGAGAGTTTAAATTTAAGAGAAAATAATTATGGAAAAATCAAAAAGAAAACAATTAAGAAAGTATCTTAGACCATTTAAAGGATTGACGATAGCTTTTGCTATTTTATCAATGTTTACTATTTTATTTAGTGTATTAGTAACAATGATGGATAATTCGTTTGCATTATTCACTGGAGGAACTTTTTGGAAATTAAAAAATGTTGATAATACAGCAATCTATTATCGTAGAATTTTATTCAGGAAGAAGATGATGTAGATGAAAGAAGTTATTTCTAATCAAAATATACGTCAAAGTGATGCAAGTGCGATAAGAAAAATATCTTCTAAAGAGTTGATGTATAAAGCTAGTGAAAAAGTCTTTGAAAATGTTAATTGGCATGGCAAAGTTCTTATTGTATGTGGTATAGGTAATAATGCCGGAGATGGTTATTCACTTAGTTTGTTATTAAAAAGAAACAAAATACCTTGTAGAATAATGATTATTGAAGAATCATTTTCTATCGATGGAAAATATTATTTTGATTTAGCTAAAGAAAATGGAATTGAGATTGAAAAGTTTAATGAACAGTCTTCTTTTGATTATGATATTATCGTTGATTGTATTTTTGGGACTGGTTTTCATGGGACTATTACAGATAATTATCAAAAGGTAATAAATAAAATAAATGATTCTCATTCTTATATTGTTAGTGTTGATATAAATAGTGGGCTAAATGGAGATAATGGAATTTCTTATGGATGTGTCATTTCGGATTTAACTATATCCATTGGTAGTTTTAAGTATGGTCATTTTTTAAATGATGCAAAAGATGTTATTAAAAAATTGATTAATGTTGATATAGGGATTGAAATATTAAAGCAAGAAGCTTATTTAATCGAAGAAGATGATGTAAGAAAATTTTTTAAACCTAGAATTAATAATTCTAATAAGGGAAATTATGGTTATGTTGGAGTAATGGGAGGATCTTCATTTTATCCAGGCTCCATTAAATTAGCTTCTTTAGGTCAATACGCATTAAATGTTGGTTCAGGAGTATCTAAAGTTATAGTTCCTTCTTCAATTAAGGAATTATTATTTCCGTATGTATTAGAATCAACGATTCATCCATTTCCTTGTAAAGAAGGTCAATTTGTTTTTGATAAAAATGAATTAGAAAAATTATTAAATAGATTATCTTGTTTAGGTGTTGGTGTTGGAATGGGAATAAATGAAGAAAACCAAAAAATCATTGAATACCTTGTTAAAAATGCAAAGATTCCACTAATTATTGATGCAGATGGATTAAATAATCTAGCTAAATTGGATTTAAATATATTGAATCAATCTTATAATGTTATCCTAACACCTCATCTATTAGAGTTTTCACGATTGACTTCTTATTCGGTTGATTACATTAAAGAAAATAGTGTTAAAGTTTTAAAAGAATTTGTTAATAAATATCGTGTAACTGTTCTATTAAAAGGACCTACTACTATTGTTATGAATAAGGATGATTTCTATTTAATTAATAGAGGATGTCCTGGAATGGCAAAAGGTGGTTCGGGTGATGTATTATTAGGAGTATTAGTTGGATTACTTGGTTTTTCAAAAGAAAATATTGGATATAGTGTTTCAGTTGGAGCATATATCAATGGTTTAGCAGGAGAATTAGCTTCTAAAGAATTCGGTGATTATGCAATGGTTGCATCTGATACATGTAATTATGTAAAAAGAATCGTCGCAGATCTTACTAAGAATAAATAATTTTTATATTTAAAATAGTAATTTTTATTTCTTTGCGATTTCGATAAAAAAATATTAATATTAATTAGTAATTTAAAAAGGAGAATTTATGAAAAATTTTAAAGAGATTAGAGTAGTTGATAATTTTTATCAATCTTCTTCATATTTTCCAATGCCTTTAACTCTTATTGGTACATTGGATGAAGGAGGGAAAATCACTAGTTATGGAGCGTATTCTTTAATTTTTCCATACTATATTGCAGGTAAAGATTATTATGCGATGATATTAGAATGTAGAAATACTTCAAATACTGCAAAAGGATTATTAAGACATGGAAAATGTACAATCAATTTTTTGCCATATACTAAAAAGAATTTTGCTAATCACGTTGATATGGGATTCCCAGGTGATACCCCAGAAGAAAAAATGAAAAATCTTCATTTCACTCCAGTTGATAGTATATCTAAAGAACTAGATCCAGAAGGAAATTATCCTAAAGTATTAGATGAAGCATTACAAGTTTTTGAATGTACTTGGGTAAAAGAGTTAGATAACGCGCAAGATGATCAAGTATTAGAAGAATATGAAGGACCATATCACGATTTCAATGGTATTACTTCAAAATATGGTGCACATTTCATTTTAAAGATTGATCATATTTTATTAAAACCAAAATATCAAGAGGCATTAATCCATGGTTCCACTAGAAAGAATTTCTGCCCATTACCAACAAACTGGGGATATCGTGATTCTAAATATTTCTGGTGTTCTAATTATCGAAAACCTAGTCCAGTCGGTATTCCAAATCGTGAAGTTGATTTAACATCAGTTAAATATGCTGCTAATAGATTAAATAGTGATGTAAAGTTTACTGATGATGCTTTAAAAACTATCGTCAATGTCCCAAGACCTTTTTTAAAACTTGTCTTACAAGGTTGTGTTGATTGGGCAAATGAAAATGGTGTCAAAGTTATTTCTGAAAAAGAAATGAAAATTATTTCTGATAAGCGTTCAAAAGACAAACAAAAAAAATAAAGATACGATTTAAATAGAGTATTATTATCTAATTGCATAAAAACAAATAAATTGTTACTTTAAAGAGTAGATGATTCTATATTAGTAAATAATCATCTACTTTTTTATTTTAAAAAAATAGATAATGTGATAGCATACTTATGTATGAATAAGTTAAACAAAGATTCAATTAAATTAGTGAAAATTTCTGTTCTAGTTTATCTAGGACTATTTCTTGCATCTTCCTTTTGTTTTTTTATTGATCAAATGTGGATTCCTCTTGGCTTTTTATTAGGAGGAGTAATATCAATTTTGAATTATTTTATTTTGTTTTTGTTTACTTATAAAATATTGAAGCCGGGTTCTAGGGCATCTTTATTTGCAGGAAGTTTATATTTAGTAAGAATGTTATTATTTGGCTTAGGCTTTTTTATTTGTTTATTTTTACAATATAAAATTGGTTTGAAGATCTTTTTTTGGGGAACTTGCTTAGCTTCATATATGATTTTTTTAGGATTAATGTTATTAATTATCGATAAAACGAAAAAAAATGAAAAAAAATGAGAAAAAAGTATAATTTTACTTATTTGATATTCTTCAAAATTATAAGATAATAGTATATACTATTAATAGTTTTGAACTTTTAAAGGAAGAACGTTATGGAACGAATTATTGATGCATTATTAAACGGAGATATATTCCCACCAGAATTGATTGTTAGTTTAGTCATTATGGTGATTATTTTAATATTTTCATTAATCGTCTTTATTAAAGCAAAAAGAACAAATCCATTAGAAAAGCCACATGGTATTATGTTAATCGCTGAATATTTTGTTGAATTTATTGATAATTTAGTCGCGACAAATATGGGACCACAATTTAAGAAAATTGGTGGAGCAGTCTTTGGTTTTATTTGTCCTTATTTATTTTTAGCAATGATCGCTGGTTTATTTGGAGTTCCTTCTCCAATTACTATGTTATATATGCCTTTATCTTTAGGTATCATTTCATTCTTATTAATTCATGCAGTTAGTGCATATTATACACATTGGAAGTATTTCCAAAGATACATTGATCCTTTTCCAGTTATGTTACCAATTAACTTATTAAGTATGTGGGCTCCATTATTAAGCTTAACATTCCGTTTGTTTGGTAATGCAATTGCAGGTTATGTTATTATGAATCTTTTCTATTGGGCATTTGAAAATATCTTCACATTTGCTGGAGGATTAACATTTGCACCAATCATTACACCTATTTTCCATGCTTATTTCGATGTCTTCTCAGGCTTTATTCAAACTACAGTATTTACACTTTTATCAATGGCTTTGATAAAGAATGAGGTCCCATTAGAAATAAGTACTCAATTAGATAAAGAATATAAAGAATCCATTGCGATTAAAAATCGTATTGATAATGAACTTATCGCAATGTCTAAATAACAAAGGAGGTAAAATTTTATGTTATTTAATTTCTTAGCTGAAACTGCACCAGTCTATAATGAAGCATTTGCTGCAGCTATGGCATTCCTTGGAGCAGGTATTGCTGTATTAGGTGGTATTGGTCCTGGTATTGGTGAAGGTTATGTTTGTAAAGCAGCAGTTGAAGGTATTTCAAGAAACCCAGAAGCAGCAGGTTCAATTCGTTCAACAATGATCTTAGGTTGTGCTCTTTGTGAAACAACTGGTATTTACGCTTTCCTTATCGCTTTATTATTACTCTTTGTTCACGGCGTATAATCAATGAAAAAGAAAATTGGAATATTTTTAGCAACAATATTCTTTTTAACTTCAACTACTTCATGTAGTGGTCAACCTGTAGAAGGAATGTTTGAAAAGATCTTTGGCTCTTGGCAATCATTAGTAATTCAACTAATTGCAACTTTCTTAATGATAGTTTTAGTTGGTGTTTTACTTTTTAAACCAGTAAGAGAAGTATTAACAAAAAGAAAAGAATATATCGCTAATCAAATTTCTGCTGCTGATTCAATTGTTTCAAAAGCTAAAATTAAAGAACAAGAAGCAGATGCTCGTCTTGATTCAATTGAAAATGAAGCAAAAATGATGATTGAACAAGCAAAAAAGAATGTAGAAGTAATTAAAGATAATGCTAATAAGGAAATTGAACAAACTAAAAAAGAACAACATGAATTATTAGCAAAACAATTAGAACAAGAAAAAGAAAAAGCGAAAGAAGAAATACGTAAAGAAATTGTTAATGTAGCATTAGAAGCTACAAGTGCAATTTTAGAGCGTGAAGTAAATGAGTCGGACAATTCAAAAATCGTCGAAGATTTTATAAAGGATATAAATACTGATGAATAGTTTAGCAAATAGATACGCATCAGCACTTTTAAGTCTTGCTCTTGATGAAAATAAAAATGCTGAATATCGAGAATATATTAAAGAGCTTATAAAAATAATTAAAGATGATGATTCTTTAATTAATCTTTTAAGTTGCGCAAATATCTCTAAAGATGAAAAGAAAATTATTATTGATAAAATCTTAGTTGATTGTCCTTATCCTAATATTATTAATTTATTAAAAGTCATTATTGATAATAATAGAAGTTCATATTTGAAAGATGTTCTCAATGAATTTGTATCTATTTCAAATGAAAAAGATGATATTTCGGAAGGATTCATCTATGTATATAAAGAATTAGACGAAAAAGAAATTGAAAAAATCACAAGAGCAATTTCTTCTCGCATAAATAAAAAAGTATATTTAATCCAAAAAGTAGATGAAAGTTTACTTGGTGGATTTAAAGTAGTTATTAATGATTATGTTTTCGATGCTTCAATTTTAAATAAATTAGAACAACTAAAACATAGTTTATTAGAAAGGAGATAGTTTACATGATTATCAAACCAAATGAAATCTCAGAATTAATTAAAGAACAAATCAAGTCATACTCTCACAAATTAGAAACAACTGACGTAGGTAGTGTTGTTTCAATTGGTGATGGTGTTTCAACAGTCTATGGCTTAGATAAATGTATGTTGAATGAGTTATTAGAATTCCCTCATGGCATTTATGGTATGGCATTTAACTTAAATGAAGATTCTGTTGGTGTAGTTATGCTTGGTTCAGATCAACAAATTAAAGAAGGAGATATCGTTAAAAGAACAGGAAGAATTGTTGAAGTTCCTGTCGGTGATGCACTTTTAGGTAGAGTAGTTAATTCCTTAGGTCAACCTTTAGATGGCTTAGGTGATATTAAATGTAGTGCACATCGTCCAATTGAAAGAATTGCTCCTGGCGTTATGACTAGAAAATCTGTTTCTGTTCCTCCTCAAACTGGTATTAAAGCAATTGATGCTATGATTCCAATTGGTAGAGGTCAAAGAGAATTGATTATTGGTGATCGTCAAACTGGTAAAACTGCAATTGCTTTAGATACAATTATCAACCAAAAAGGAAAGAATTGTTATTGTATTTATGTTGCTATTGGTCAAAAGAATTCAACAGTTGCTCATTTAGTTGAAAAATTAAAAAAGGCAGGAGCAATGGATTATACTGTTGTTGTTTCTGCTACTGCTAGTGAACTTGCTCCTTTACAATATATTGCTCCATATGCTGGTGTTACTATTGCAGAACATTGGATGGAACAAGGAAAAGATTGTTTAGTAGTATATGATGATTTATCTAAACATGCTGTTGCATATCGTACTATGGCTCTATTATTACGTAGAGCTCCAGGTAGAGAAGCTTTCCCAGGTGATGTTTTCTATTTACATAGTAGATTATTAGAAAGAGCTTGTCGTGTTAATGAAGAAAATGGTGGTGGTTCTATTACCGCTTTACCTATTATTGAAACTCAAGCTGGTGATATTTCGGCATATATTCCAACTAATGTTATTTCGATTACTGATGGACAAATCTTCTTACAAACTGAATTATTTAATGCTGGTCAAAGACCTGCTATCGATTCGGGTTTATCAGTTTCTAGAGTTGGCTCTGCTGCCCAAATTAAAGCGATGAAACAAGTCGCAGGTTCTTTAAAAATTGAACTTGCTAACTATCGTGAATTACAAGCATTCTCGCAATTTGGTTCTGACTTAGATGCAGAAACAAAGAAAGTATTAAATCATGGTGAAAAATTAATGGAAGTTTTAAAACAAAATCAATATTCACCATATTCAACAAATCGTCAAATTATTGAATTATTTGCTGCAAAAAATCGCTTTATCGATGATTTAGAAACTGCAAGTGTTAAGAAATCATTAGATGATTTATTTGATGATATTTCATTAAATCATCATGATATTTTAGATGAATTAGATGCTAAGAAAGTAATTTCAAATGAATTAGACGCTCATATGAAAGAAGTTATGAGTGTGTTCTTTAATAAATTAAAATAAATGTTTAATGTTACATTTTGAAAGGAGGTAAGATTATATGTCACTTGGTTTACAAGCAACAAAAAGACGTATTAGTAGTGTTAATTCAACAAAAAAGATTACTAATGCGATGAAACTTGTCGCGACTAGTAAATTAAGAATTTGGAAGAATAAATTACAAGGTACAAATGTTTATACTTCTAGTTTACATCGTTTGATGGGGATTTTGCTTAATGCTGTTTCTGAAGAAGATAAAAAAGAAGTTTTTGGTTCAACTTGTTTAGAAAATAAATCCTTATATATAGTCGTTACTTCTACTTTAGGGTTATGTGGTGGCTATAATTATAATCTTTATAAAATTTTAAAGAATAAAATCGATAAAAAGAATGATATTGTTCTTATTATTGGTAGTAAAGGATTATCTTATTTTACAAGAAATGGTTATAATGTCGATTCATCATTTGTCGATATATTATCACACCTAGATTTAGATTCCACCCGTAAATTAAGAAATCACTTAATGTCTTATTTACATAAAGGACAAGTTAGTGATGTAAAAATTGCTTATACATCATTTAAGAACTCGATTACATTTATTCCAACTATCGAAGATGTATATCCAATTACATTAAATGAAGAAATCGTCTTATCTAATAAAGAAAAGGAAATGTTAATTGAACCAAATAGTAAAGAAGTATTAAAATCTTTAGTTCCTTTATATTTAGAAAGTATGATTCAAGGTAGATTAATAGAATCAAGTGCTTCTGAACAAGCATCTAGATCAAATGCAATGGATACTGCAACAGAAAACGCTGGAGAAATTATAGAAAAATTACAAATACAATATAATAAAGCTCGTCAACAAGCAATTACGCAAGAAATTACAGAAATTGTTGGTGGAGCTAATGCTCAATAGGAGGAAAATATGAAACAAAATATTGGTAAAATCGTACAAATTCAAGGACCAATTATCGATGTTAGATTCGATGATGCTCATATGCCTGAATTATTGACTGCAATTCTTATTCCTTTAAAAGATGATAAGAAGTTAACAATTGAAGTCGCTCAACATATTGGTGATGATATTGTTAGATGTGTTTCTATGGGACCAACTGAAGGTTTAGTTAGAGGTATGGAAGCGATTGACACTAACGCTCCAATTTCTGTTCCAGTTGGTGAAGTAACTTTAGGAAGAATGTTTAATGTTTTAGGTGAACCAATTGATGGTCTTGGTGCAATTGATGAAAAGACTTTAAGAAATCCAATTCATCGTCAAGCTCCATCTTTTGCTGATCAAATGACTGAATCAGTTATTCTTGAAACAGGTATTAAAGTTATCGACTTACTTTGTCCATATGTTAAAGGGGGAAAGATTGGTTTATTCGGTGGTGCTGGTGTAGGTAAAACTGTCTTAATTCAAGAGTTAATTAATAACATTGCTACTCAACAACATGGTATTTCTGTCTTCGCTGGTGTTGGAGAAAGAACTCGTGAAGGTAATGATTTATATTATGAAATGAAAGAATCTGGTGTTTTAAGTAAAACTGCACTAGTATTTGGTCAAATGAATGAACCTCCAGGAGCAAGATTAAGAGTTGGTTTAACAGGCTTAACTATGGCTGAATATTTCCGTGATCAAATGAATCAAGACGTTTTATTATTTATTGATAATATTTTCCGTTTCACTCAAGCTGGTTCTGAAGTTTCAGCTTTACTTGGTAGAATGCCTTCTGCAGTTGGTTATCAACCTACTTTAGCTACAGAAATGGGACAATTACAAGAAAGAATTACTTCAACTAAAAAAGGTTCTATTACATCTGTTCAAGCTATTTATATTCCTGCAGATGACTTAACAGACCCTGCGCCTGCTACAACATTCTCGCACTTAGATGCTAAAACTGTTCTAGATCGTTCTACTGCAGCTTTAGGTATTTATCCTGCAGTCGATCCACTTGAATCTAGTTCGACAATTCTTGATCCAAATATTGTTGGAGTAGATCATTATGAAGTAGCTCGTGGTGTTCAAAAGATTTTACAAAGATATAAAGAACTTCAAGATATTATTGCTATTTTGGGTATGGATGAATTAGGTGAAGAAGATAAATTAATCGTTGCAAGAGCAAGAAGAGTTAGAAACTTCTTATCTCAACCTTTCCATGTTGCAGAAGTCTTTAATGGTTTCCCAGGAAAATATGTTCCATTAAAAGATACAATTCGTTCATTTAAAGAAATTTTAGATGGTAAATTTGATGATTTACCAGAACAAGCATTCCTATATGTAGGAAGTGTTGAAGAAGCTGTTGAAAAGGCAAAGTCATTATAGTATGTCAGAATTTTTATTTAAAGTAATCACTCCTAGTGGAGTTTTATATAGTAATAATGTATCTTCATTAACTATTAGAAGTAGTGAAGGTTATTTAACTATACTTCCATCTCACTTTCCATTAGTTACTAATATCGTAAATTGTATAGGTCATTTTTACATTGATAATAAAATAACTAACTTTTTCGCAGGAAATGGGATACTTCAAGTTAGAGAAGAAGAGGTTAATATCATTGTTTCTAGTTTCAATTTAAAAGAAGATATTGATATTGATCGAGCAAAAAAAGCATTAGAAAGAGCAAAATCTCGCTTAGAAAATAACGATCCTAGTATTGATAAAATTCGTGCTAATGAAGCATTAGTTCGTGCCCAATGCCGTATTGAACTTTGGGAGGGAAAATAATGAGAGATTCTGAGGAATTACAAAGACAAGCTGAAAAAGTAATCTCTTTTGATGAATATTCATCTAATAAAGTTATTAAACTAAAAGAATTTATTATTTCCAAATTTCCTTTATTAGTATTAATTTTAGGTATTATTTTGATTAGTTTTTATTTTATATTTGATTATGTTTCATTTATAGTAAATAATACGGATTTAGTTCTAAGTGATTATTTTAGTGGTTTTTTCTCTTGTTGTATTGATTGTATTATTCCTGTATATCTTATTATTTTAGGCTTTAAAATAAGAAAATCAGCAAGAAGAAACGATAAAGATGTTGAGCCATTTGATTCTTTAAATCCATATATTAAGAAAAAAAAGAAAACTACCCTAGATTATATATTTTCTTTTGCTCGAGTTTTTAAAATAGTATATATCATTTATGCTGTCTTATTTATTTTGAGTTCTATTTCAATGATTAATATTGAAATATTAACTGATGTATATGAATCATTTTATGAACAACCTTTAACAGAAGAGATGATTTATCAATATCAAATGATGGGATATAATTTCTTAATCTGTGGAGGAATATATGCATTGATATCAATCGCATTTAATCGTTCAAATAAAATATTTTTTAAAGAAATTATCTTTGATGAAGAAAATAAATATGTTGATATGGTAATTTTGTCTTCTTTCTTATTTGCCCTTGGAGTAATATTTGCAACTGGTTTAATATTAAATTATATAGGAATAACAAATCCAATTTGTAAATTATCATTTGTTAAAATTAATAATCAATTTGATGTAGTTGATGTGTTATATATTATAAATATTTTATTACTTATTGGTTTTACTACATTATCTGGAATTATGAATTTGAAGATAAGAAATATCTTAATGAATAATTTTGGTAAAACAAATAAAGTTAAAGAGAGTAAACCTGTTTACACAGTAACAATTGATGATTTAAAAGATTAAAAAAAAGATCCATTTATGTAGATAGATTATTACATTTTGGATCTTTTAATTTGTCTAAAATTATTATTTTCTTAATGATAATGAACTAATTTCATCATTAATAAGTTTTAAGAATTCTTCTTTAGAAACATAGATTTGTTCTTGGTGACCAATAACTCGATATGTAACACCATTATTTTCGACTTCTTTGTCGCCAACTACAAGAGTATAAGGAGTTTTTTGAATAGAGGATTGTCTTAATCTATATCCTAGTTTTTCTGAAGAATTATCGATATTTACTCTTAAACCATATTTAATAAATTCTTCTTTAAGTTTTAAGGCATAATCTAAATGAACATCAGCAACTGGAAGTATATTAACTTGAACTGGTGCTAACCAAGTAGGGAATTGACCAGCAAAGTTTTCAATAATGATACCAATGAATCTTTCTAATGAACCAAAGCAAGCACGATGAATCATAACTGGTGTCTTCTTTGAACCATCTTCAGCGATATATGTACAATTAAATCTTCCTGGAAGTTGCATATCAAGTTGAACTGTACCACATTGCCAAATTCTATTCATAGAATCTTTTAATTTGAAATCGAGTTTAGGTCCATAGAAAGCACCATCTCCTGGGTTAATCTTAAATTCATGCCCAGTTTTCAAACATGCTTGTTTTAATGCTTCTTCTGCATGATCCCAAGTTGATATTTCACCTATAAAGTTACTTTCTGGTCTAGTTGATAATTCAATTGAATAATTTAAACCAAACACAGAGTAAACATAATCATATAAAGAAATAATACGAGATACTTCATCGCCAACTTGACTTTCCATTAATAAAATATGAGCATCATCTTGAGTAAATCCTCTTACTCTAAATAATCCATTTAAAGATCCAGAAGCTTCATAACGATGGACATTACCTAGTTCTGCATATCTTAATGGTAATTCTCTATATGAGTGCAGTGAATTATTATAAACTAAAATTGCACCTGGACAGTTCATTGGTTTTATCGCATATGTACCATCTTCAACATTGACAACAAACATATCATCTTTATAATGATCCCAGTGTCCAGAAGTTTCCCATAATTGACGATTTAGCATGATTGGAGTATTGATGACTTCATATCCTCTTTCACGATGTATTCTTAACCAGAAATCTTCTAATGTTCTTCTTAATGTGTAACCTTTTGGTAACCAGAAAGGTAGACCAGGACCAAATTCGGATAACATAAATAGATTTAATTCTTTACCTAATTTACGATGATCTCTTTTCTTTCTTTCTTCAAGATTATTTAAATGAGTATCTAATTCATCTTTGCTCCACCAAGATGTACCATAAATTCTTGTTAATTGTTTATTATGGATGTCACCTCTCCAATAAGCACCTGCAAGAGATAATAATTTGAAATGTTTAATTTGTGATGTTTTACTCAAGTGAGGTCCTGCACACAAATCAACAAAATCACCTTGTCGATATAGAGAAATAGTTCCTTCAATACCATTAATTAATTCAACTTTGTATGGGTTATCTTTAAAGATTTCTAAAGCTTCTTCTTTAGATACTTCTTGTCTAACAATAGGGTATCCACCTTCTGCACATTTTTTCATTTCTTTTTCGATTTTTGCAAAATCTGCATCAGTTATTGGTGTAGGGAAGTCGATATCATAATAGAAACCTTCTTCAATACTTGGACCAAAACCAAATTTAGCACCTGGATATAGTTTTTGAATTGCTTGAGCAAGTAAATGAGAAGTTGAGTGATTTAATACGTCATAACTATCTTTTTCTCCTTGCTTAATTAAAACAAATTCTCCTTCTTCACAAAGTGGGCGATTTAAGTCATATATATGACCATTTAATTTATATGCAACAGATTCTTTAGCCAATGATAAGGAAATCTTTTTTGCAATATCTAATCCAGATTCACCTTGATTAAATTCGATTGATTTACCATCTAAACATGTTATTTTCATAAAAACCTCCTAAAAATATAAAAAGCGTCCATAATATAAGGACGCTTGAACTTTAAACGCGGTACCACCTTAATTTATATTAATAATTAATATACGCTTCATTGACATCTTAACGCGATGAACGACTTGTTTCCAAGTAAGCTCCAAAGTAGTTCTTATTAGGTTGTATGATTCTTTCACCAAATGAATCAATCTCTAGTAATTTCTAATAAGCATGTCTTTATCAACGCTTAAAATGATTTTAGAACTTTGAAAAATTATTTTCAATAGTTTTTTATTAATTTATTCTTTAATTGATAGAGCAACTGCAACTCCACCCATTAATCCTGCATCTTGATCGAATTCTGCTAAAACGATATGAATTGGTTTTAAAGGGAAACGATTAATATAATTATTTGCAACTATCTCAATTTTATTAATAAATAATGAACTAGATTTCATAACACCACCAGATAAACAAATCTTATCAGTGTTATATTCCATTTGAAGATTTGCAATATATAAACTGACCATGTTAATCCATTGATCTAAAATAGTTTTTGCTAATTCATTACCATCTGCACATAGTTTAAAGAATTCTCCCGCATGTTCAACAACTAAATAATTGTCGCTACAAAGTTTAACTAATCCATTTCCAGAGCATACTTTTTCAAATTCTTCATATCCTGTTCCATATGGAATGAGGGCATGACCTATTTCAAAAGGTAAATCAACCATTTCATGGTTATAAATTAAACATCCGCCAATACCAGAAGATATTGTAATAAAGTATGAATCACGAACATCTTTAGTAGAACCAAATTTTGCTTCTGCTAGAGCGGTACAGTTTGCATCATTTTTTATTTCAACTTTAAATCCATATTTTTTCTCTAATTTGCTTTTTAAATCAAATTGTCTAATACCTAAATTAGGCAAAATAGTGATAAAATCATGTTCAATTAAACCGCATGCAGAGATACCAACTTTTTTAACATCATATTTCTTATATGGTAAAGATTCAATTAAACGACAAATTTGTTTAAACAATGCTTCTTTATCATTTTTTGTTGTTCTTTCACGATTAACTTCAATGATTTCTAATTTTTCAGAAACGATACCAACTCTTAAGTTAGTTGCTCCCATATCAATAGATATTACGTATTCCATTATAGTTCTACCTCCTTAACTTCGTTAACTGTAATGATTTTCATAAAATTTGTTTTTCCAGATCCAGTTGGAGTTCCACCAGTTAGAATAATTGGTGAACCTGCTGGAATTCCTAAACTTCTTGCTTTTAATAAAGCAAAGACTTCCATTTCCTCAATAAATTGAGGTAAATAAGGAATATAGTAAGGGTAAACACCCCAAATTAATGCACTTGATTTACATATTTCCATTTTATTGGATATTGATAAGATTGGACAAACTGGTCGAGATTTTGCTAATCGAGAAATTGTCAAATCATCTTCAGTTAAACAAACAATTAATTTCGCTCCAATAAGTAGGGCAGTTGTTGCAACTGCATTAGAGATTGCATCGTTATTATTTTTATTAGATGAATCAAATGCTTGTTGAGCTAATGTTTCATAAGGTAAATATGCTTCCATTTTTGCAGAAATCTTTGCTTGCATTGCACATGCTTCAACAGGGTATTCTCCAGCAGCAGATTCTGCTGATAACATAACTGAATCAGATCCAGTTAAGACCGCATTAGCAACATCAGAAACTTCTGCTCGCGTTGGATTTGGGTTTGTTTTCATTGAATCAAGCATTTGGGTTGCTGTGATAACTGGTTTACCAGCAATACGGCATTTTTCAATGATTTCTCTTTGAGCTACTGGAACATCTTCAGCTGGAATTTCAACTCCTAAATCACCTCTTGCGACCATGATTGCATCACTTGCACTAATGATTTCATTAATGTTATTTAATGCGAGTGGATTCTCAATTTTTGCAATAATTTTAATGTCTGAACGATTATTTTGTCTTAATATATCTCTAATTTGTTCAATATCATTTTTACTTCTCACAAAAGAAGCTGCAATAAAGGAAATGTTATTCTTACATCCCCAAGTAATATCATTATAATCTTTTTCAGAAATATAAGGCAAGTTGATAAAAGAATCAGGGCAATTCACACCACGTCTATCTTTTACAACATGATGGTTTAAGGCTTTAACAATTAATTCATGGGTTTTTATATCTTTATTTATAACAACAAATGTTAAATTTCCATCATCTAATTTAATTCTTTGACCAATCTCAACATCATCATATAAATTTTCATATGTTACTGAGAACTTTTCATTAGTTCCTAGTACTTCTTTCATTGAGATTCTTGCTATATCACCAGTAGAAAATTTAGCACTACCACCATCAAATAAATGAGTTCTAATTTCAGGTCCCTTGGTATCTAACATAACTGGAATAATAATACCTTTTTCTCTCCATAAACGATCAGCAATTTCAACTTTTTTTAAATGTTCCTCATATGATCCATGAGAAAAATTAATACGCATAACATTCATTCCTGCATCATATAATTGCAAACACTTTTCAAATGTGTCTGATACTGGTCCGATTGTACATACGATTTTTGTCTTTTTTGTAATATTCATATCTTCACCTATTATTCATTTGGTACGAATATATATTAGTATAAAATTGATAAAAATTAAAGAATAAAATGATTACTATTTTTCTTTTGCATAAATATTAGTTGAAAGATTATTATTTAAATAATAAAATTGATATACAGGAGGAAATAGTGAATGCTTTATTTATCAAATGATGATTATTATGAAGTGTATTTAAAATCAATCATTACTGATTTTGACCGAGAAACTTTGACTATGCTTTATCAACCTATTATTGGTGGTGATGCTGTTTCTTTATATCTATCTTTATATTCTGATTTTAAAAAATCAAATACGCAAAATGGACTATTTTCTCATAGTGATTTATCTTTATCTACAGGATATAATATTGGTGATATTTCTAAAGCAAGAAGAAAACTTGAAGGTATTGGATTATTAAGAACTTATTATAAAAAAGAAAATGACCAAGCTTTTTATAAATATCTCTTATTTGCTCCTAAAACACCTCAAGAATTTTTCAATGATATTCTATTTAAAGGATTATTAATTGAGAAAATTGGTGAAAAAAATGTTCAAAAATTGATTAGAAAATATAAAGAAAAGATTTTAGACTTAACAGATTATGCTGAGATTACTGATACATTCAAAAATGTATATAATCCAGATATTAGTTCAGATAGTTTTGTAAATAGCGAAGATATCAAAGGCGGATATGGAAGAGAAACAAGAGATATTTCTAAAGGATTTGATTTATCCATATTTACAAAGACCATTGAAGAAACTTTCCATATTTTACCAAGAAGTATTTCTAAAAGTGATTTAAAGAAAATCTCAGATATCGCCTTATTATTTGGTATTAGTGAACAAGTAATGGCAGATTTAGTCGCTCAATCATATAATCCAAATATGAAACCTAAAATAGATTTTGAACGTTTAAAAGAACTGGCAGTCAAAGATAGATCTTATCAAGTTATCCGTCATGGAAAGATTAAAAATAATCTTCCATTTGACACTAATTCTAAATTAGGTGAAAAAGTTAAATTAATGTCACAAGTTTCAGCACTTGATTTTTTATCAATTAAACAGAAGAATGGGAAAGTATCACAAGCAGATATTAATTTAATTAGTGAATTACAAGAAAAATATGGCTTAACTTCACAAGTTATTAATCCATTAATTGATTATTGCTTAGAAAGGAATAATAATCAATTACCAAAAGCTTATGTAACAAAAATTGCTGCAGCCTTAGTAAGAGAAGGAATAGAAACTACATTAGATACAATGAATTATTTACTAAAATCTACTCGTAAAAAAACATACTCAAATAAATATAATGTAAAAATAGAAAATGAAGAAAAGGAAGAAGATGAAGAAGACGATGAAATAGATTCAGATATTCTTAACGATAGTATATTTGATGATATTATTCTTTAATAAAATATATGGAAATAGATTTACCAATAATTGATGAAAAGAAAATTGAAGAGATTAAAAAAAAGAATTTAGAATCATTAATTTATCATGATGATGATCTAAGACGTTTTATTAATGAAAACAATTATTCTAGAGAATTTGTTATTAATAATTTAGACATATTTTTACATTACTTTAATGATCGTGAAATATGTAAGTTATGTCCTGGATTAATAAATTGTAAGAAAAATGGATTTTGTTACACAATCGATAACTCAGTTAAATTCGAATTAAGAGTTTGTTCATGTGATTTGAAAAAAGAACATGATAAGATTAAACAAAAATTTGTTTTTTATCATAGTGATGATAAATATATCGATTTATTCTTAACTAATTTATTAGAAATACATAGTAAAGAACGAGAAAAACTAATTGAAAACCTTAAAAGGAAAGTTAAGTATATTATGAAAAATGAACCGATTACACCTATTTTTCTTTATGGAAAAGATGGAATTGGTAAATCATGTATCATGAGTGTGTTTGCTGTGTCAATAATTAGGTATTGTCCTAAAGCACGAGTTGCCTATGTTAATACGAAAGATATTGTTGATTCAATAGTTGATAGTTATTATAATAATCCAGCTTCATATGAAGAAGATATTAACTTATTATCTAATATTCCATATTTATTTTTAGATGAATTTGGTCAAAATACATTGTCTAATATAGCAAAAGAAGAAGTATTATTTAAAATAATCGACAATCGTAATAGAAATGATTTACCAACATTTTATATTTCTAATTTACCTATTAAAAAAATCCGTTCAAAATACTATATAAATGATTCAGATTCTCGTACGATGAAATGTTTAGATTATATCGCATCAAATAAAATTAGAAAATATGAATTAATTTGTGTAAAAATTTAATAATATTCTTTTGATTTACATATAATTGCATGGTGATATCCATGCTTTTTTATTGCTTAAATTACTTATTAATTCAAGATTATAAAAGAATTGATACTGCTAGTGATAAACAAATTATTTTGAAAATGAAAAATGATCAAATAATTATAAATGGAAATGAATTGAAGATTATATATTTGAGTCAAAGTGAAATTAAAATTGCTGGAAAGGTGAAAAATATTATCTTTTATGAATAGATATCATTTAAAGTTAACCATCTTTTCATATTCTTATTTTTTAAGCGTAATCAAAAATAATAATATTGAAATATTTTCTCTTAAACAGGTTGATAATGATGTATATTTTTCATGTTCTTATAAAGAGTATATAAAACTTAAAAAGATCTATCCATCGATTATTGTTTTAAATAAAACAGGAATATATAAATTAATAAATAATTTAATAATTAATTATTCATTAATAATTGGTATTATTATTTCTATGTTTTTTTATGGTTTTTTAAATACTAGAATTATGGATATTGAGATTCAAGGAAATAATATAAATGCGAATAAGATTATTGATGAAGAATTAGTGATGCGCGGTATATCTAACTATAAAAAGATTCCTTCAACAAGCAAATTAAAAACTTTTTCAAAAGAGATCTTAGACAACAATAATCAATTATTTTCTTTATTTTCTATTTATAAAAAAGGAAATCATATTTTTGTTCAATATCAACTTCGACCAGAAGAATTAAATTATATTAATATAAAAGGTAATATATATTCAAAATATGACGCTATAATTGATGAAATAAAAATAGAAAGAGGGAATATATTAGTCAAAAGAAATCAATTCGTTAGGAAAGATCAATTATTAGTAGATGAAAACTATTATTATAAAGATAATCCTATTTATATAGGCACACAAGGAATAATTTATGGAATTGTATATCAAAAAGTTGATTATTCTTATCAAAATCTTGATGTCGATTCTTTTATTGATATAGTAAATACCATAAGGAATGAAATAGCAAAAGATTTTTCTCTAGACGAAAAAATCATTAAAGAAACTATTATTTTTCATGATGAAGAAAATAAAAAACTTGTTATACACTATACATTAAAAAGAATTTTAAATAAATATTAGATTAAATGAAAAAACTCTCCTTATTAATATATAGGAGGTTATAGAATTATGAGTTATGTTTGTTTACAAGAGGATGAATTTGATTGTGGATTTGCTTGTTTAAAAATGCAAATAGCAACTGCAACAAAGAATCGTCATTATTTATTTTTGAAAAAAGAAAAAAAGGATAAAAATTATACATTATTGGATTTGAAGAAAGTCGCAGCAAAATTAAAGATTGAAGAGAAAGGAATCCAATTCGAGAATAAAGAAGAAGTATTCAATTATAAAAATGTTATTTGTCAGATAAAAAGTAATGATATTTTGCATTTTGTTTTATTAAATTATTCTACTAAAAATACTGTTGTTATTTCTGATCCTTCATTTGGTCAAATTCAAATGGATAAAGAAGAATTTTTAAATATTTTTACAGGGTATTCATTAATGATTGAAAACGTCGAAAAAACCAAGTTTAATGTAAAAAGATCCTTAGTAAAATATAGTTATCTTTTGCTATATATTATTACTTTATTAATCGATTTTTGTCTCGTCTATAGTTTAAGTTATTTTGCTAGTGATAAAAATAATTTATTATTTTGTGTAATTACTTTTATTGGTATTTTTATTTCAATGGGATGCAAAAGTGTACTTTTATCATTACAAAGTAAATACATCGACAAAAAAATAATAAAATTACTTAGTGACGCTAATCAAAAAAATATTATTTTTTCTCCATTAGAAAAGAAGAGTTTATTATCAATTAAGGGAAATCAAATTAATGCGATATATCAAACGATAAATCAAGTATTTATTGCCTTATTTATTACATTTATTTTGATTATTAACGGAATGTATAATATTATTTTACTTGTTGTAACATTCTTATTAGTTTATTGTGAAAAATATATTGAGTTTAATAATACAAAATTTAAAAAGTATCAAATTAATAAAAGTGAAGATTATTTTATTAATACAAATAATAATTTAGAAGAATTGTATGATTTTCTAGCTAGCAATTCAAGTTCAATCGTCAAAGAGAAATCATCTGCATCGATAATAGTTTATTCATTAATTGTCTTATTTGTTACTTTATCGAACTTCTTTTTCGAAATTAATTCATTCGCTTATTTATTATTTTTCATTGCGTATTATTTAGTATATTATGATCGTATTCATCATTTATTATTCGATTTCGAAGATAACTTATTTAGTTATGAAAAATGTTTAAATACTTACTTTGATTTAAGTGAATATATTCAATCGTTGTAATAGATAATAATCGAATATTTTTAAAATAAATTTTAAAATCTTGTAATTTATGTTATACTAAATTGCGAGGTTTTTTTATATGGAAATTGAAATGTCTTTTCAAAATGATACTAGTTTAGAAAAATATGATAAAGCATATTTTTATCATATTGCTGAAGTATTATTTAAACATTTAAATTTAGATGGTTATTTTATATTTGAAATTAATATTGTTAATATTGATGAGATACATAGAATTAACAAGGAGTATCGTCATATAGATCGTCCAACAGATGTAATTTCTTTTGCATTTGAAGATGATTATGAAGGTGAAACTAAGATTATTAAATCATCTAGCTTACCTCGAGATTTAGGCGAAATCTTTATTTGTAAAGAAGTTATGGAAAAACAAGCAGAGGATTATGGACATTCACAAGATCGAGAAATATCTTTCTTAACTTGTCATGGATTATTGCATCTTTTAGGATATGATCATATGTCGGAAGATGAAGAAAAAGAAATGTTTAAAATTCAAGATGAAATCATGGAAATACTTGGTTTATAGGAGAGAAAAATGAACGAGTTAGAATTAATAAATAAAGCAATTGAAGCACAAAAACTATCATATTCACCATATTCACATTTTGCAGTAGGAGCAGCTATTTTATTAAAAGATGGCTCTTATATTTTAGGTGCGAATATTGAAAATGCTTCTTATGGATTATCAATGTGTGCAGAAAGAAACGCGATTTTCCAAGCTATATTAAAAGGCATTAAGAAAGAAGATATGGTGGCTATTGCGATTACTGCAGATGCAAATGATTTACCTTATCCTTGTGGAGCATGTCGTCAAGTTCTTTCTGAATTATTTCCATTAGACGCACCAGTTATTGTCGCGACTAATAATGGAAAGAAACTTAAATCATCGTTAAAAGAATTATTACCTTGTATTTTTACAAGTGAAAGTATGGAGTAGAGTATGAAGTCAGGATTTGTATCAATTGTTGGGAAAACTAATGCAGGTAAATCGACTTTAATCAATAAAATCATCAAATCAAAAATTTCTATTGCAACACCTAAACCACAAACAACTAGAAATGCAATTCAAGGAATTTATAATGATAAAGATTCACAAATTGTTTTTATCGATACTCCGGGTATTTTAATTCCCCATCAAAAATTGGATAAGTTTATGAATAAGCAAGCATATGGTTCTTTAAATGGAATCGATGCACTTATATTATTAATTGATGCGGGTAATCCATATAATGAGGAAAAAGATGGTCCAATTGCTTCTTCACTACAAAATGTTGATTGCCCTCTATTTGTTGTTTTTAACAAAATCGATTTAACAAACCACATTTTGATTAAACATTTAAAAGAGAAATATCAAGAATTATTTCCTAAAGCAAAACTAATCGAGATTTCAGCGATTAGAGATTTTAATATTGATGTTTTAATTAGAGAAATTAAAAATGTATTACAAGATGGTTATGCTTTTTATCCAGAAGATATGAAATCAGATCATCCCGTTTCTTTTTTAATCAGTGAAATAATTCGAGAAAAAGTATTATTGTTTTTACAAGCAGAAGTTCCTCATTGTGTTGCGGTTAAAATTGATCAAATGAGTAAAATTAATGATACTATGCATATTGATGCAACAATTATTTGTGAAAAGTCATCGCAAAAAGGTATTATTATTGGACACCAAGGAAAAATGTTAAAAAAGATTGGTATGACATCTAGAAAAGAAATAGAAGATTTATTACGAAGAAAAGTAAATTTAAAAACATTTGTTCGTGTTGAG
Source organism: Caryophanales bacterium (assembly GCA_029006735.1). GTDB lineage: Bacteria > Bacillota_I > Bacilli_A > RFN20 > CAG-449 > UBA3210. The sequence goes on along the minus strand of JAQXGN010000055.1, from coordinate 51,120 downwards.
GAAAAATGGAGAGATTCATCAAACTATTTAAAAGAATTTGGATATACTGAAGAAGAGTAGATAAATATGATTATTGAGATTGAAGGCATTGTAATTAAACAAGTTCAATATAAAGAAAAGGATGCGATGGTTTCGGTCTTAACAAAAGATGGAACTGTCTCTTTTTTAGCACGTGGAATTTTGTCACCAACTAGCAAGAATGCTGCAAGTTGTTTATTATTTGCTTATTCATCTTTTACTTTGTCTTCACGTCAAGATAAATTGACTTTAACGCAAGGTAAATTAATAAAATCAAGTTATTTAATGTTTGATTCATTAGAAAAAATGGCAGCAATGCAACTTATATCGGAAGTTCTTATTAAATGTTTAGATGAAGAAAATGGTGTACTATATCCTTATTTTTATAATTTATTACGTTTATTAGGTGAAAATTATGACTCATTAACGTTAGTTGCCATCTGTTTAGCACAGATTATTAATAATTCTGGATATGCATTAGAATATAATTCCTGTATAAATTGCGGTGCAAAACGTAATATTGTCTCTTTTTCGTATAAAGAAGGTGGATTTATTTGCCAAAAATGTGCGAATGATATAAAGGAATTATCATCATCTATTCTTTTAAAATCATATCGTTATGTTTTCAAGGTTTCACCAGAATTAATGGATCATTATACATTAAAAAAAGATATAGCAATTAAATTAATTGATGAATTTTCTTCATATTTACTATCAAGTTTTGATTTAAAAGAATTCAAAGCATTAGATATCTATAAAAATAGCTTATAACTAAAAATACACTCAAAATAGGTTGACAACACAACCATATTTTTAATAGTATAGAAAAGATTTCGTTTTAGGAGGTATTATATGTCAAATTATAAATTTGATGAGATTGTAAATCACTTACAAGTCTCTGGATATGTTTTTCCTGGTTCTCAAATTTATGGAGGACTATCTAATTCTTGGGACTATGGTCCATTAGGAGTTTTATTTAAAAGAAATATTAAAGATATTTGGTGGAAAAAATTCGTTATTGAACAACCAATGAATGTTGGCTTAGATCCTGCAATTATCATGAATACAAAAGTATGGGAAGCAACAGGTCACGTTGCTAATTTCTCTGATCCATTGATAGATTGTAAATCATGTAAATCACGTCATAGAGCAGATAATTTAATTGAAGAACAATTTGGCATTAGTTGTGATGGTTGGTCAAATGAACAATTAATGCAATTTGTTAAAGAACATACTGTAAAATGTCCAAAGTGTGGAAATTCTAATTTTACTGATATTCGTCAATTCCAATTGATGTTTAAAACTCATATTGGTGTTACAGAAGACTCTAAGAGTGAAGTATATTTACGTCCTGAAACAGCTCAAGGCTTATTTATTAACTTTGCAAATGTTGTTAGAACAACAAGAAAGAAATTACCATTAGGTATTTGTGATATTGGAAAATCATTTAGAAATGAGATTACTCCAGGTAATTTTATTTTCCGTATTCGTGAATTTGAACAAATGGAAATGGAATTTTTCTGTAAACCTGGTACAGATTTAGAATGGTTTGAATATTGGAAAAAATATTGTATGGAATTCTTATATAACTTAAATATTAAACCTGAAAATTTAAGATATAGAGACCATGATAAAAAAGCATTAGCATTCTATAGTGTTGCAACTACTGATATTGAATATTTATTCCCATTTGGTTGGGGTGAATTATGGGGTATTGCAGATAGAACTGATTATGATTTAGGACGTCATATGAAATATTCTGGTGAAGATTTAAGATATTTAGACCCAATTACTAATGAAAAATATATTCCATATTGTGTTGAACCAGCTTTAGGTGCAGATCGTTTAGCATTAGTCTTAATGTGTGAATCTTATGATGTCGAACAATTAGAAAATGATACTCGTGTTGTTATGCATTTACATCCTGCAGTTGCACCATACAAGGCTGCAATCTTACCTTTAAGTAAGAAATTAGGTGATAAAGCAATGGAAATTACAAATGCTTTAGCAAAATATGTTTCTGTCACATATGATGAAACTGGTTCAATTGGAAAACGTTATCGTCGACAAGATGCAATTGGAACTCCATTCTGTATTACAGTTGACTTTGATACTGAAAATGATAATTGTGTTACTGTTAGAGATCGTGATTCGATGGAACAAATTAGATTACCAATCGATGAATTAGCATCTTATTTACAAGATAAATGTCGTATCTAATACGATTGAGGAGCATTTTATAATAGATGATTACTGATGAATTAATTGCAAAAATACAAGAAAAAGCCGATATAGTTCAAATCATATCGAGTTACATTAATGTTATAAAAAAAGGTAATTCATATGTTGCTATATGTCCATTTCATGCTGATCATGATCCATCACTTCATATTTCCAAAAGTAAACAAATCTATAAATGCTTCGTTTGTGGATCAGGGGGTAATGTATTTACATTTGTCTCAGAATATGAGCATATTTCTTTCATGGATGCAGTTAGAAAAGTTGCAGAAATGATTGGTTTCACTGATCCATTATTAAATAAACCTACAAGAGTAATAAATGAAGGAACAAAGAAGATTCTTGATGTATTAAAAGCAAGTAATGAAATTTATCAATACTTACTTAAATCAAATGATGGTGTAAAAGCAAAAAAGTATTTAGAATCACGTAATATTCCTCTAGAAAAGCAAGAATATTTTGGGTTAGGTTTTTCTTCTTCTAATCCAGAGCTGCCAATTAAGTTATTGAGAAATAAAGGATTTGATATTGAAGAGATTAGTAATGCAGGTATTTTAGCAAGACAAAATGATTCATTTATTGATCGCTTTAATAATCGATTAATATTTCCAATTTATAATGAATTTAACGATGTTGTTGGTTTTTCTGGTAGGAAAATTGAAGATAATGATGAAGCAAAATATGTTAATTCACCTAATACAATCGTATTTAATAAATCAAAAGTTATTTATAATTATCAAAATGCTAAAAATGAAGCAAAGAGAGAACAACGTGTTTATGTAACTGAAGGTTTTATGGATGTCTTTGCATTATATGAAGCAGGTATTAGATGTGCAGTAGCGTTAATGGGTACAGCATTTACTCAATATCATGCTAAATTATTAAAAAAATTAAATGTAGAAATTGTTTTATGTCTTGATGGAGATAATGCTGGACAAAAGGCAATGATTAAAGCAGGAGAAGTATTAGAAAAAGAAGGTATTGATTATAAAGTTGTAAATTATAAAGAATGCACTCTAGATCCTGATGAAATATTACAAAAATATGGTAAAGATATTTTATTCAAGTTTTTAAATCGAATAATTGATAAGAACGATTTCATTTATAATTTTTTAAAAAAACAATATGATACAACAACTCTTAATGGAAGAAAAATGTTCGCAGAAGCATTAATCCCACATATATCTAATACAACAAACGTTTTAGAAAAAGAAATGTTAATAGATAAAGTATGTAAAGAAACAGGTATTGATAAAAAAGTCTATCAATCTTTGATTAGTAATAATATTGTAGATACCCATATTGATTTCAATACTTTATATGTTAAGGGTAATCAAAGAAGAACAATCAAAAATTTAGAACTTTTACAAAGTGAAGTTGCTTATTTTATGTTAACAAATAATGAAGCAATCGATGTGTATAAAGAACAAGGAGCGTACTTTTTTGACAAAATTTATGATTATTTAGCAAATTACATCATTGATTTATATGAGACTAAAGGAGAATTTTCTACAAGTGAATTAATCACTTCTTTATCTCAATCAAATAGTGATTATTCCAAAAAAGTCATTACTTTAGTCACAGATTTATTAGAAACAACGCGTTTTAATCCAGAATACAATAAAGAATACATGTTAGAGTATTTAGATAGAATGAAAAAACAAATTATTAAAAAGAATCGTGATAACCAATTCTATAATAGTATAGATGGGAAAACAGAGAAGGAAAAAGCATTAATTTGTCAAAAATATTTTGATGAAGGAAAGGAGCAAAATTAATGGGTAGAAAAAAGAAAGTTGTTATTGAAGAAGAAATGGATGAATTAGAAGATGAGGATGAAGTATTTGATGATACTCCAATTCCAGATGTTGATGATGAACAAGAAAAGAAAGAACGTCAAAAAGCAATTAATTCTTTAAAATTAAAATTTGAAAAAGATGCAGAATCAACGCATGTTTTAGATCAAGAAGAAGTTGCTCTTGCTTTCCAAAAATTTGAATTAAGTGAAGATGAATTAGATGCTTTAATTAATTATTTTAAATCAAAGAAAATTGAAGTTATTTGTCCTGAAGAAGACGAAAGTTTAGATGATATCGATTTTGATGAATCAAAAATGAATAACGGTTCATTTGAAGATGATATGTTATTAGATGTTGATGATGATAGTGGTTTTAACGCTGATGAAGTGATTGATAGCGTAGAAGACTTTGACTATGATTCTTTAATTTCTGAAGGTGTAAAAGTTAATGACCCTGTTAAAATGTATCTAAAAGAAATCGGAAAAGTCCGCTTATTAACTCCAGAAAAAGAAAAAGAATTAGCTATTCGTATTAAAGAAGGCGATGATGATGCAAAACAAGAATTAACTCAAGCTAACTTAAGATTAGTTGTTTCTATTGCTAAACATTATGTTGGTAGAGGTATGTTATTCTTAGATTTAATTCAAGAAGGTAATCTAGGATTAATTAAAGCAGTTGAAAAATTTGATTATACTAAAGGGTTTAAATTTTCAACATACGCTACATGGTGGATTAGACAAGCTATTACTAGAGCAATTGCTGACCAAGCTAGAACGATTAGAATTCCTGTTCATATGGTTGAAACAATCAATAAAATTACTCGTTATCAAAGACAATTAATTCAAGAATTAGGTAGAGAACCAACTGCACAAGAAATTTCCGATAGAATGGATCCTGCGAATAGATTATCTCCAGAAAGAATCTTAGAAATTCAAAAAATTGCTCTTGACCCAGTTTCATTAGAAACTCCAATTGGCGAAGAAGATGATTCTCATTTAGGTGATTTCTTAGAAGATAAGGAAGCACAATCTCCAATTGAATCAACAACCAAGACTTTATTAAAAGATGAATTATATAGAGTAATGAAAGAGTTAACTGATCGAGAAGAAAGAGTTTTAAGATTAAGATATGGACTTGATGATGGTAGACCAAGAACTCTTGAAGAAGTTGGTAAAGAATTCAATGTTACTAGAGAAAGAATTAGACAAATTGAAGCTAAAGCAATCCGTAAATTAAGACATCCTTCTAGGGCAAAAAGATTTGGCGATTATAGGGACAATAATAGATAAATATGATTAATTTATCAAATCGACTATTAATGTGTGCTTCTTTAGTTCCTAAAAGCGAATTAGTTGCAGATATAGGCGCAGATCATGGCTATTTAATCGCTTATTTAATTAATAATAATATAGCTAAAAAAGGTTTTGCAGTAGAAAATAAATTAGGTCCTTTTAATATTCTAAAAAGAAATATTATTGATTTTAATTTGAGTGATTTAATTGAATGTTCTTTATCAGATGGAATAAGTAATCTTCCATTATCATGCAAAACTGTCTGCATATTTGGTATGGGTGGAGAAACTATTAATTATATTTTATCTTCCTCATTAGAAAAACTTAATAATATCGATAATTTCGTTATTTCTTGTCATGGAGAAAGTTTATTAGTTCATCATCTTTTGATTAATAATGGATTTGGTTTAATAAAGCAAGATGCTTGTTATGATGCAAATAAATATTATGATGTTTGTTTATATCAAAAAGGAGTAGTAGGAAGAAATTATAACGATATATTAATAGAGAGTAAGAATCAATATTTTAAAGAATACTTAATCAATCAAAAAAGGATTAATGAATTTCTATTATCAAAAGATTTACCTCAAAATAAAATAAATGATCTTAATAAAATTAATCAAGAAATTGATGAATTAATTAAAAAATTACAATAAAAAAATTGAGCAATTAGTATAAATTATACTGATTGCTTTTTTGATATTAAAATCAAATTTTTATAAAACAATATTAATCACAATTTTAAGATATGGTAAAATAAATATAGGTGGTGATTTTAATGGAAAATGTATTCATATGTATCGATTTAAAATCATTTTATGCATCAGTAGAATGTGTCGATCGGAACTTAAATCCATTAACTACAAACTTAGTTGTTGCTGATTCATCTCGAACAGAAAAAACGATATGTTTAGCAGTTTCACCAAGTTTAAAAGCCTTAGGAATATCAGGTAGACCTCGTTTATTTGAGGTTAATCAAACAGTAAAGAAGATCAATTCAAATAGATTAAAAGAAAATAAAAAACATCAATTTAGTAAAAAATCAACAAATAGTCTGGAACTTGAAAATAATTCGGATTATGAAATATCATTTATTATCGCCAAACCTCGAATGGCAAAATATATTGAAATTAGTTCGAAAATCTATGAAATATACTTAAAATACATCGGGAAAGATGATATTCATGTTTATTCAATTGATGAAGTATTCATTGATGCGACTAAATATTTAAAAGCCTTGAATATGACTGGCTATGAATTAGCTAGAACAATGATTAAAGATGTTTTAGATAATACCGGTATTACCGCTACAGCCGGGATAGGAACAAATATGTATTTAGCTAAAGTATCGATGGATATTGTGGCAAAACATATTCCACCTGATCAAGATGGGGTTAGAATTGCATCATTAGATGAAAAAAGTTATAAAGAAAAGCTTTGGTCTCATACTCCTTTAACTGATTTTTGGCGAGTCGGAAGAGGATATCAAGAACGTTTAAATCGATTAGGTTTATATACAATGGGCGATATTGCTTTATGTTCAGTAGGCAAAAATGATGATTATTATAATGAAGATTTACTTTATAAAGAATTTGGTATTAATGCTGAATTATTAATCGATCACGCTTGGGGATATGAACCTTGTCGAATGAGTGATATTAAATCATACAAACCAGATAATTCTTCTTTAAGTATTGGTCAAGTTTTACTAGAACCATATTCATATGATGATGGATTAATTGTTTTAAAAGAAATGATTGATAATTTAGCTTTATCTTTAGTGGAGAAAAAATTAATGACAAATGCGATTGGTATTTATATAGGATATGATAGTCAATCTTTATTAGATCAAGAGGTTAAAAAATCATATAAAGGACAAATCGCTAAAGATTTTTATGGAAAGAATGTTCCAAAACCTGCTCAAGGTCATGTAAATTTTGAAGAGTATACTTCTTCAAGTACTCTTTTAACTCGCTATGCAAGTGCTCTATATGAAAAAATAGTTAATCCTAATTTAAAAATTAGACGAGTTAATGTCGTTGCTAGTAACGTAATAAATGAAAATGATGTTGTCTCTTCTTCTTATTTTCAGATGTCTCTATTTGTTGATCAAGAAGCACTTGAAAAAAGAAAAAAGAATGATAAAAAAGCCCAAGAAAAAGAGAAAAAAGCGCAGGAAACTATTTTATCCATTAAGAAAAAATATGGTAAAAATTCAATCTTAAAAGGGACAAATTTTTTTGAAAAATCAACCGGTAAAGATCGAAATGAACAAATTGGAGGCCATAAAGCATGATAGATTCTAAATATGAAAAAATAATCTCTTTGCCTCATCATGAATCTAAAAATCATAAGAAGATGTCTTTATTAGATAGGGCGAGTCAATTCGCACCATTTGCTGCACTTACTGGATATGAAGAATCGATTGAAGAAAAAGGGATATACTATGAAAGAAAAAAAGAATTAAACAATGAAGAAAAAGAATTAATTTCTAATAAAATCAACTATTTATTGAATCATCTAAAGGATAGAAACGAAATAAAAATCATATATTTTGTCTTAGAAAAAGATGATTCATTAGGCCATTATAATCTTGAAAAAGGAGTTTTAAAAAAATATGATCAACAAAAAAAGGTAATCATATTAGAAAATCGTAAACAGATTAAGATAAGTGATATCTACGAATTAAAAATTGATTGCCTTGATGATTTTTATAATGATTGAAGATAAGTGACAATCTCTTCAACTTGTTCAAGAGAATAACTTGGACCAGCATTTAAGAAAATCTTTTTTTGATTATTGAATTCAAATGCTTTAATTTCTTCAAGTGTTTCAAATATTAAATGTTGTCTATCTGGATATAAAGATTGAGATAATTCAAATATTTCTTTGACAGTAGAAGATTTTATACTTCCTAAAGTAATTAAATATTCTTGTGAAGTAACTTCATACCATGAATCCTCTAAGTCAATTGTTTTTTGACATGGGGTATGACAAAGATGGATAAGCGGTTGCTTTTCTTTTAGATTAGCAATAATACGGGATATATCATATTGAGAATTAGATTTTTGAGAGAAAAGATATGTCCCTTCTTTTAAACTAACTAATTCATCTTTTGGATTATTGATATTAATGAATTTAATATCAGTGGATAAAGATAAAACTGCTTTTGTAGTTTGATTATTCTGTTTACCTAAATAAGCAACTGGTATTTTTTTCTTTAAGGTCGATTTAATTTCCTTAAGCATATTTTTTATAATAGGGCAAGTTAAATCATAATATTTAATTTTTTGTTCTTTTAAGTATGTTTCAATTTCACAATCGATACCATTAGTAGCAAATATAACTATATCTAAATCTTTATCATATTTTTTAACTAATCTTTTAAATCTTGTATAGTCTTCTACAATATCTAAATGAAGTTCATTAAGCGAATCAATTATTTTTTTATTATGAGCGATATGACCAAAAACATGAATCCTTTTTTTAGAATTAGATTTATAAATTTTATTAATATTTTCTAGGGTGAATTTAATTCCATCACAATAACCGATGCTTTGACTTAATGTTACTTTCATAATTAATACCTTAACTTCTTTATTATTTTAACATTTATTTATAAAAAGGTGAAGATGCTTGAGTATTATTTTTATGAATCTTATTTTGACTGTTTTTTGTTGTCTTATTATTTAATTCTTCATGGTTTTGATTTATCGGACCGCGCATAAAGTTTTTGTTAATAAAAGAAGATATTTTTTTAGTATAAGTTGATACTTGACTAAATACTGGTTTTACTTGTTTATAAATTGGGATAATCTGATTTACGGTATTAATTCCTTTTTGCGTGGTATCAAGTATTTTTGTAAGATTAAAAGAAGATGGCTTAACAATTTGCGATGTCAAACGAGGGTATCTAATCCCTCTAAATGAATTAGGATAAACCATACGATTATTATAAAATGGCCCATTGTAATAAGAATTATACATATAATCACCTCAAAATAATGTATGTAATAAATACAAAATGTTAACTAAGCGATTAAAAAATCTTTAATCATATTATAATTATGATTATAATACTTAAGTAAGGAGCATTATCAAGATGAATTTAGAAGAATATATTGAAGTTATTCCTGACTTTCCAAAAAAAGGAGTTCAATTTAAAGACGTTACTTCATTAATGCAAAATGGTGAAGCATATAAAGAAGCAATTAATCAAATGTCAAAACTTGCAAAAGATATGGGTGCAGAAGTTATAGTCGGCCCAGAATCTCGTGGTTTTTTATTTGGTTGTCCAGTTGCTTTTAATTTAAATTTACCTTTTATTCCAGTTAGAAAACCTGGCAAATTACCAAGAGAAACAATTAATTATACATATGATTTAGAATATGGTACTGATACTCTTTGTATGCATAAAGATTCAATTAAAAAAGGCCAAAAGGTTGTTATTGTTGATGATATTGTTGCACTTGGAGGAACAATGGAAGCGGTAATTAATATGGTTAATTTACTTGGTGGAGAAGTAGTTGGTTTAGTTTGTTTAATCGGACTTACAAGCTTACCAGGCGTTAAAAAGTTAGAACCATTTGGATTAAAATGTTTAATCTATGATAATGTAGAGGATAAATAGAATTATGAGTGAGAACATAAAAGAACACACATATGAGGATGTAGAAAATCTGTTCTCACAATATATTCATAATAAAAACGATGTAGAATTAATACGTCGTGCTTTTAATTATGCCTCTATAAAACACGAAGGACAATTTAGAAAATCGGGGCAACCATATATTATCCATCTTATTGAAGTAGCTTATTTATGCGCTTCATTAAACTGTGGACCAGTTACTTTATCGGCAGCATTCTTACATGATACTATCGAAGATTGTGGGGTAACTCAAGAAGATTTATCTAATGAGTTTACTGAAGAAATAGCTGATATTGTCTTTTCACTTACAAAAATTAAAGCATTATCACATAAAAGAAGACATGATAAAGATTTTGTTGCAGAAGGACATCGAAAGATCTTCTTAGGAATGGCAAAAGATATTCGTGTTATTGTTATTAAATTATGTGATAGATTGCATAATATGCGAACACTTGATTTCCAAACTCCAGAAAAAAAGAAATCAATTTCTAGAGAAACCCTTGATGTATATGTTCCAATTGCAGATCGATTAGGTTTAAATGAGATTAAAGGTGAATTAGAAGATTTATGTTTAAAATATTTAGAACCTGAAAGTTATCAAGAAATCGCTGAATACTTAGATAAAAACATAATTTATAAACAAGATAGTATTAAAAAATTAGCAAAGAAAATTGCAGATATGTTAATACCAACAAAAATACCTTTTGAAATAAAAGCTCGTGTTAAAAGACCATATTCGATTTGGAAGAAACTAAATAACAAACATCTTACTTTTGATACAATATATGATATTGTCGCTTTAAGAGTTATTACAAAAACTGAATTAAATTGTTACGAGATTTTAGGTCTAATTCATAGTGAATTTACACCTCTTTCTGGTCGATTTAAGGATTATATTGCTGTTCCTAAGCCAAATATGTATCAATCATTACATACTACTATTATTGATCGGAATTCAACAACAATTGAAATTCAAATTAGAACAGAAAAAATGGATGAAGTCGCTGAAAATGGTATCGCAGCCCACTGGAGATATAAAGAAGGATCAAAATATGATCCAAAGAAAGAACAACAAGAAATTATGGAGAAATTACATTGGTTCTCTGATTTTGTTGCAGTTTCTGATAAGATGAATGCTGATTCAAAAGAATATATAGATACTTTATCCCATGATATATTTGGTGCGAATATTTATTGTTTTACTCCACATGGAAAAGTAATTGAACTACCTTCTGGATCTACTCCAATTGATTTTGCTTTTAAAATTCATTCAAAAGTTGGAACGTGTGCAGTAGGAGCAATAGTGAATAATACTTTAGTACCTTTATCTAAAGAATTAAATACTGGTGATGTTGTCGAGATTAAAACTGCAAGTAAACCAATGATAAATGAAGGTTGGTTAAAGATTGCAGTTACTAATACTGCAAAGAACTTTATTAGAAAATATCTCGCAAAAATTAATGCAGAGTTTTTACGTGAAACCAAAATTGAAAAAGGCAGAGATACTTTAATTGAAATATTTAAAGAAAATGGGTATTCTGCTCAACAGATGAATACTTATTTAACTTCTGATGTATTAAAGTATTTTTCAGTTGATACAATAGAGGAATTATTCTTATTAATTGAAAATAAAAATATTGTTCCTATTGATGTTATTTCTTATTTAGGATTAAGACAAGAGAATAATATTGATAATTTAATTAAAAAATCTACTTCAAAAAGAAAACTCACTTTTTCTAAACAAGCAGTATTAGTTAAAGGAACACCTAATGTTTTATGTACTTTATCTACTTGTTGTAGTCCAATACCTGGAGATGAGATTATTGGTTATGTTTCACAAGGAAAAGGAATTAAAGTTCATCGTAAAGATTGTCCTAATATTTTAAGAGAAACAAAACGTTTAATTGATGTTGAATGGAATCCTAATGTTGAAGAATCTACTGCACCAGTCCAATTATCAATTCAAGCTACAGATCGTGATACTTTATTAGTTGATGTTTTGAATCTCCTTGCACAATTAAAAGTAACTTGTGGTAAAATTGCTGCAAAATATCATCCAAATACATTAACAACAACGATTAGTTTAACAATTTCAGTAAAAAACATTCAAAAATTACGTGATGTTTGTAATTCATTAATTAATGTACCAAGCGTTTATAAAGTAGAAAGGGTCACTCACTAATGAACGAAAATAAGAAAATTACTTCTCGACCTAGTAAAAAAAATCGTGCAAAAAAATCAACAAGATTTGAGAAAGGTCGACCAAATGATAAGCTCTTTAAAGAATATATAGTTCCTCGTAGAATGCTTTTATTAGATTTTTTGATTGAAACAATTACTTTTAAATCAAGAAATAATATCAAAAAATTATTATCATCTCATCAAATATTAGTTAATGGGGCAAGTGTTTCTCAATTTGATTTTGAATTAATCGCTAAAGACATTGTTACTATTTCACAATATCCAGTTAAATCAAATGGAAAAAAAGAATCAAAAGTTCAAATATTATATGAAGATGATGAATTAATCGCAATTAATAAACCATGTGGGTTATTATCAATTAGCGATGATAAAGAAAAAGAAAAGACAGCATATCGATATGTAATGGATTATGTTAGAAAAACTGATCCTAAAAATCGTATATTTGTTGTTCATCGATTAGATAAAGAGACTTCCGGAGTATTAATTTTTACTAAGAATGAAGAATTAAAAGAAGCATTACAAGACAAATGGAATGATCTAGTTAAAGTAAGAGAATATATCGCCATTTGCGAAGGAATTTTTGAAAAAAAATCAGGAACTAGAGTTTCTTATTTAATGCAAACAAAAACAAATCTTATGTATTCTACACAAGATAAGATTAATGGTCAAAAGGCAATTACACATTATGAAGTTATCGTTGAAAAAGATAATTTGTCCTTATTAAAAGTTCAAATTGACACCGGAAAAAAGAACCAGATTCGTGTTCATATGAAGGATTTAGGGCATAAGATTGTTGGTGATGATAAATATGGTTCAACTGATAATACATTCAATCGTTTAGGCTTACATGCACGAATTCTTGAATTTGATCATCCATTAAAAAATAAGCATTTCAAGTTTATCGCAGATACACCAAAAGAGTTTTTAAAATTCTTTGATTTAAAAAAAATTAAATAAATATACTATTTATTAACTTTATTTTAGTATAATTATATTATGAAAGGAGGATAAGTTATGAAAAATAATTATTTTGTTTCTTTAGCATCGTTATTACTTGCTAGTATGATTGTTTCTTGTGGCAATCCTTCTTCAGATAATACCTATACTACAAAAGATAAAGTAAAAGATGCTGCAAAAGAATTAATCAATAATTCAGTTGAAGATAATTTAAAATTACAAACTGATGATTTAAATTTTTCCTTAGAAACTCAGCAAGGAAATGAAAAGATTAAAACAAATAAAGTTAGTTTGAGTAATGCAAAATATGAATTAGAATATGATATCGCTAATAACTCCTACCAAAGTTATGGAGAAATTCTCGGTAATTTATCAATATTTGAAAATACGTATGATCGAATTGATCGAGTTGATATAGAAACAAATGAAACAAAAGCTTCATTAAATGAAAAAATCATGTATGAAAATGATGCATTATATTTTCATTTAAGTAAGGATGTTTTAGATATTATAGATAATGAAAATACTTATACTAATGGACTTGATTTAACTTTGGATAATGTCTCAGAATTATTTAATAATATTATTTCTTCTTATATAGGAAATGAAGCATTTGAAGGCTTTTCTAACGTTTCTAATATTATGGATTTTGTCAATATTAATCCAACAAAAATATTATCTAATTTCTTAGATGAAGATAAAGCATATGCAAAATATTTAGATTACGCTATTGTCGAAGATGATAAATATTCAATTAATTTATCATTAAATGATAAATCAATTTATAGTTTGATTCAAACATATGGAAAAGATAAAGCGGATTTAATTAACAGTGCTTTAGAGTTTTCTAATAATACAAAGATTAGTTTGGATATAGAGTTTACTCCAGAGATTATTTCTGCGATTGATGTAAATATCGATATTGGCTTTACTTATTTAGCTAAACTATTTAAGACAAATATTAAATTTGATTCACGCTTATTAGTATCTCCATTAGATGGTGATATGAAAAAGTTTGATCCATTAACTGAATATAAAACTTTCGATGACTTAAATATTGATGTTCAAAAAGTTTTAACTGATAGTATTGATACTTATCTACCATTTGTAAAAACAATTGGAGATATGATTAAAGAATTATAATAGTCTTAATATTTATATTAGGACTATTTTTCTTGATAATTATTAAAATATGTGATTAAATAAACTTGTCGTTGAAGTAGAGGATAATTTATTGATTATTTTAGAGAGAATCGTTTGGTGAAAAGATTTATATAGATAAATTATTTGACACTATGGAGACAGATAAATGAAATTAAGTAGTTTATCCGGTTGTTCCGTTATAACTATTAAAGTGCACTTGATTTAGTGAACTAAGGTGGTACCGTGCAGAAGCACCCTTAGAGGTACTTTTTTTATTTTTTAGGAGGAAAATTATGGCAAATTATCAACCACAACGTGGAACTTATGATGCATATTATGAAGATGCATTAAATATTGAAAAGATCGAGCATACTTTACACGAAGTTGCCTTGACTTATGGATATTTTCCTATTCATACTCCAATTTATGAATCTACTGACTTATTTACTCGTTCAGCTGGTGAAAGTAGTGACATAGTCACAAAAGAAATGTTTGATTTCCAAGATAAAGGTGGAAGAAATATTTCTTTAAGACCTGAAGTAACAGCAGGAGTTATGAGAGCAGTTGTAACTAATAAATTATATGCTACAAAAGATTTACCATTAAAATTACAATATTGTGGACCTTCATTCCGTTATGAAAGACCATCAGCAGGTAGATATCGTCAATTTAATCAATTTGGCGTTGAACAAGTTGGAGTAAATAACGCTTATGAAGATGCTGAAACAATTATTTTAGGAGTTGATGCTTTGCATAAAATTGGCTTTAATAAAGTAATATTAAAGATTAATTCAATTGGTGATCAAGCTTCTAGAGATGCATATCGTGATGCGTTAAAAGATTATTTTAATGATAAAATTGACAAAATGTGTCCAGACTGTCAAAGAAGATATCAAGTTAATCCATTACGTATCTTAGATTGTAAAGTGAAAGAAGATCAAGAATTTGTTAAAGATGCACCTAAAATGGGAGATTACTTAAATGATGTTTCCAAAGAACGATTTGCTTCAGTATTAAGATTACTTGATGATAATAATATTGAATATCAACTCGATGATACCCTAGTTAGAGGATTAGATTATTATTCTCATGTTGTTTTTGAATTTCACTATATCTCTGATAATGGAACAAATTTGGGGGCTATTGGAGCAGGTGGTCATTATGATAATTTAGTTAAAGAAGTCGGTGGACCAGAATTATCAAGTGTTGGATTTGCTTTTGGTATTGAAAGACTAAATTCATTGTTAAAAGAAATATCTCCTGAAACTTATGCGAAAGATGAATTAGATGCATATATTGTTTATCTTGGAGTAGAAAATAAAGATATTGCTTTTGATTTTGCTCATACTTTAAGAAAGAATAATGTAAAAGTTGATTTATCATTACAAGATAAGTCGATGAAAGCATCTTTAAAGATTGCATTAAGAAAAAATGCAAAATATATGATAGTAATTGGTGAAGATGAAGTTAAAAATAATCTATATCAATTAAAATATTTAATTAATCAACAACAAGTTGCTATGTCGAAAGAAGACATAGTTAATAAATTAAAAAAATAAGAGGTGAAGTTTATGTTACGTACTCATAATAATGGAGAATTACGTCTTAGTGACGTAGGTAAAAGAGTTACTTTAATTGGATGGGTAGCAAAAAAAAGAAATTTAGGTAGTTTAGTATTTATCGATTTACGTGATAGATGGGGTTATACTCAAGTAATACTACAAGAAGATAAATTTAAAGATGTTGCTTTGATTAAAAATGAATATATTATTCAGGTAACTGGTATTGTTACTAAAAAAGAAGTGGCAAATAAAAAATTACCAACTGGAGAAATTGAAGTATCTGTTGAAGAATTAAAGATTGTTAATTCTAGTGAATTAACTCCTTTTATCATTGCAGATGAAACAGATGCATTAGAAGATACTCGTTTAAAATATCGTTACTTAGATTTAAGAAGACCAATAATGCAAAAAATGTTAATGAATAGAGCAAAAATATCAAAAGCATGTCATAACTATTTAGATAGAAATGAATTTGTTGAAGTAGAAACTCCAATTCTATGTTTATCGACTCCAGAAGGAGCAAGAGATTATATTGTTCCAAGTAGAACTAGACCGGGCTCATTTTATGCATTACCTCAATCGCCTCAATTATTTAAGCAATTATTAATGGTTGGTGGTATGGAAAAATATTATCAAATCGCTCGTTGCTTCCGTGATGAAGATTTAAGAGCAGATCGTCAACCAGACTTTACTCAAGTAGATGTTGAATGTTCATTTATGTCACAAGATGACATTATGACTTTAGGTGAAGGTTTAATTGCTGAAATCTGGAAAGAAGCTTTAGGAATGGAAATTAAAACTCCATTTAGAAGATTTACTTACGATTATTGTATTGATACTTATGGTTCAGATAAACCTGATACACGTTTTGATATTAAATTACATGATATTTCTTCAATTTTAAAAACTTCAGAATTTGAAGTATATAAAAATGCATCTACTATTAGATGTATTGTCGTTCCTTCAGTTGCAAGTAAAACATCAAGAAAAGTTCAAGATAACTTAGATTTACACGCTAAAAAATTCGGTATTGGTAAATTTGGCTTCTTTAAATATTGTAATGGAAAACTAGAATCTTCTTTATTGAAGTTTATTAATGAAGAATTACAAGCTCAATTAGTTAATGAATTAGCTTTAAAAGAAGATGATTTAGTAATTGTAGGCGCTGGAAATAGAATGCGTGTATGTTCTTGTTTAGGTGCATTAAGATGTCAATATGGTAAAGATTTAAATCTTTATGATCCTAAATCATATGATTTCTTATGGGTAGTTGAATTCCCACTATTTGATTACAATGAAGAAACAAAAGAAATTTCTCCATGTCATCATCCATTCACAAAACCTTTAGATCGAGATGTATCATTACTTGATACTCATCCAGAAAAAGTCTATGCGGCAGCTTATGATATTGTCATTAATGGATATGAAGCAGGTGGAGGATCTTTAAGAATCTTTGATCAAACTGAACAGAAGAAAATATTTGAATTATTAGGATTTACAGAAGAAAAGATCCAAAAGAAATTTGGTTGGTTTGTCGGTGCTTTAAAATATGGTGTTCCTCCTCATGGTGGATTCGCATTAGGATTAGATCGAGTTTCAATGTTAATTAATCAAACTGATAATATTCGAGATGTTATTGCATTCCCTAAGAATCTAAATGCAGTTTGTCCAATGTCTAACGCACCAATGCCAGTTGATGAACAACAATTAGAAGATTTAAAAATTAAAGTAGAAACAAAATAGAATAGAGAGGAGAAAAGTTAATGAAATTTAGTTCGTATAATTTAAATAGTGATCTAATTGAAGCTTTAAAAGAATTAGGTTATGTTGACTTAACTCCTATTCAAGAAGCTGTTATTGCTAAAGCAATAAAAGGTAAGTCATTAATTTGCAAATCAGAAACGGGTAGTGGAAAAACACATGCTTTTTTAGTTCCTATATTTAATCGAATCAATAATTCATTAGATAAAATACAAGCATTAATTGTTTCACCAACTGTTGAACTTGCTTCTCAAACTTATTCTTTTGCTTTAGATATTGCGAATATTTTAGGAATTAAAATTAAATTATTGTCATCAAGTATTGATAAAAATAGTAGTTTAAACGATTTTAATTTTAAAAATGAACAACCAAAAATTGTTATTGGAACTCCTGGAAGAATTCATGATATTTTATTAAAGAATAATCTAACTGATATTACTAAGATTGATACTATTGTTTTAGATGAATGTGATATGTTACTTGATAATGCTTATATTAATCAAATTAGCGATTTATTAAATATTATTCATCCTAAGCAAAGATTAGTTTTTACTGCTACAATGAAAGATCATTTAATCGCAGATACATATAAATTTATTGAAGCAGAAGAAATTATTGATATTGATACTCATAAAGTAAATCACAATGTTAAACATCATTTAGTTAATCTTAAACATGGAGATATAATTGATTCATTATGTAGCTTTTTAGAAATAGAAAAACCTTTCTATACCATGGTTTTTGCTTCAATGAAAACACAAGTAGATAAAGTATATAGAGAATTAAATGCACGTGGAATTCGTTCAGCTTTATTAAATGGTGATATGGAATCAAGAGATAGAAAAATTACTATGAAAAGGATTCGTCAAGGTGAGTTCAATTTAATCATTTGTTCTGATATTGCTTCAAGAGGAATTGACTTAGATAATGTCACTTGCGTTATTTCTTTAGATTTGCCATCTGATTTAGATTATTATTATCATCGTGCTGGTCGAACAGGACGAAATAACAATAAAGGTGATTCATATATTTTCTATAATGATGACAAAATGGAATTAGTTCAAAAACTAATTAAAAAGAATAAAAATATCGATTTTGATTATTATGTATTGCGTAATTCATCATTAAAAAAAGT
Organism: Caryophanales bacterium; assembly: GCA_029006735.1. Taxonomy (GTDB): domain Bacteria; phylum Bacillota_I; class Bacilli_A; order RFN20; family CAG-449; genus UBA3210. The sequence continues at coordinate 32,365 of JAQXGN010000055.1, read as the reverse complement.
GGAAACGATTACTGGTAAGAAAAAACAAGAAAAGAATGAAGTATTAGAAGCAAAAATTAAAAAAGAAATTGCAAAAGTAAGATCAAAAAAAGTTAAGCCAGGTTATAAGAAAAAAGTAAAAGAAGCGATTAAAAAAGCAAAAGAAGATCATAAAAAACAAATAATTAAGACTAATATCCGTAATAAGAAAAAAGAAAATGCATCAAAAGGCGGATATGGAACTTATTAATTAGACGCTATTTTTCTTGAAAAGAAGATAATTCGTTATTATAATACTTATGTATTAAGTAGTAGTAGCTAACAAGATTATTTAGAGAGTTATTGGCAGGTGAAAAATAACTAATCAAATTAGTGAACTCGACTAAAAAAAGATACAGGTTGTTACTTTAAAACTAGAATTAAGTGTAGTCATTATTATGACTAAACTAAGGTGGTATCGCGTTATTATTGGCGTCCTTAGATTTTTCTAGGGACGCTTTTTTTATAAAAAAGGAGAGAAATATGAGTTACGATCATCAACAAATTGAAAAGAAATGGCAAAAATATTGGGAAGATAACCATACTTTTAAAACAGATGTATATGACTTTTCTAAGCCAAAATATTATGTTTTAGATATGTTTCCTTATCCAAGTGGAGTAGGACTTCATGCTGGTCATCCAGAGGGATATACTGCAACTGACATTGTTTCAAGAATGAAAAGAATGCAAGGATATAATGTTCTTCACCCAATGGGATATGATTCATTTGGTCTACCAGCTGAACAATATGCAATTTCAACTAATAATCATCCAGAAGGTTTTACAAATGAAAACATCAAAACATTTACAAAACAATTAAAAGAACTAGGTTTTGATTATGATTGGGACAAGATGATTGTCACTTCTTCAAAAGAATTTTATCATTGGACACAATGGATTTTTAAAAATCTATATTTAGATGGGTATGCAAAATATATTGATATGCCTGTAAATTGGTGTGAAGAATTAGGAACTGTTTTATCAAACGATGAGGTTATTGATGGTAAATCAGAAAGAGGTGGATATCCCGTTATTAGAAAAAATATGAAACAATGGGTAATTGATCAACCAAGTTTTGCTGAACAATTATTGGAAGGTTTAGATAGAATTGATTGGCCAAGTTCAACTAAAGAAATGCAAAGAAATTGGATTGGTAAATCAACTGGAGCATTAGTAGATTTTAAAGTTGATGGTTGCGATAAGAAATTCACTGTATTTACAACTCGTTGTGACACTCTTTTTGGTGCGACTTATTGCGTATTAGCTCCAGAACATAAATTAGTTGATGAAATTACTACTAGTGAACAAAAAGAAGCAATTGAACTTTATAAAAAAATGGCTGCAAGTAAATCAGAATTGGAAAGAACCGAATTGAATAAGGATAAAACTGGTTGTTTTACAGGTGCATATGCAATTAATCCAGTAAATAATAAATTAGTCCCTATTTGGATTTCTGATTATGTATTATCAACATATGGAACTGGTGCGATTATGGCAGTTCCTGCTCATGATGAAAGAGATTATGCTTTTGCTAAGAAATTTAATCTTCCAATTATTCAAGTTCTTGAAGGTGGAGATATAAATAAAGAGGCGATGATTGAAGATGGAATACATATTAACTCTTCTTTTTTAGATGGATTAAATAAAGAAGACGCAATTAATAAAATGCTAGAATATCTAAAAGAAAAAGGAATTGGTGAAAAAAAGGTTCAATATAAATTTAGAGAATGGATTTTTGCTCGTCAAAGATACTGGGGTGAACCAGTTCCAGTTGTACATATGGAAGATGGAACAATTCATGTTTTAGAAGATAATGAATTACCACTTGTTTTACCTGAATTAGATGATTATAAAGGTAAAAATGGTAAAGCACCTCTTGAAAATGCAGAAAATTGGAAATATGTAACTATAAATGGAAAAAGAGGCAAAAGAGAGACTTCAACTATGCCAGGTAGTGCCGGATCTTCTTGGTATTTCATGCGTTATATCGATCCAAATAATGATAAAGTATTTGCAGATAAAAAATTATTAGATCATTGGTTACCTGTCGATTTATATATCGGAGGACCTGAACATGCAGTTGGACATTTAATTTATTCAAGAATATGGACAAAATATTTACATTCAAAAGGATTATTAGAAGCAGATGAACCATTTAAGAAATTAGTTCACCAAGGTATGATTCTTGGTTCTAATGGTATAAAAATGGGCAAAAGATTCCCAGAATTTGTCGTTAATCCTAGCGATATTACGAAAAAATATGGTGCGGATACTTTACGTTTATATGAAATGTTTATGGGACCTCTTGAAGCAAGTAAACCTTGGTCAAATCAAGGTGTAGAAGGAGCATACAAATTCATTCAAAGAGTTTATCGTTGTTTTATTGAAGAATCTAAAATCGTTGATTATGAAGTCAAAGAATTAGAAAAACTTTATCATGAAACGGTAAAGAAAGTAACAAATGATTTTGAAAATCTCTCATTTAATACTGCAATTTCTCAAATGATGATTTTTATTAATGAAGTTTATAAATTAAATGCTTGTCCAAAAGATTATGCAGAAGGATTTATTAAAATGTTTGCTTGTATTTGTCCTCATATTGGTGAAGAAATGTGGTCTTTGTTAGGTCATGATCATACTTTAGCATTTGAAGAATGGCCAAAATATGATGAATCAAAGATGGTTTCTCTTAGTGTTAAAATGGCGATTCAAATTTGTGGAAAATTAAGAGAAGTAATGGAAGTTCCATTAAATGCAAGTAAAGAAGAAATTGAAAAATTAGTATTAGATAATCCTGCGATTAAAAATCGTATTGAAGGAAAAACAATTAAAAAGATTATTATTGTTCCTGGAAAAATTGTTAATATCGTCGCAATTTAGACAAATTTTGATGTTCTAATATCTTATCATTAATTTGGTGATAAAATGACTAGAGTAGAAATATTTTCATCAAACAAAGAAGATGATATTACAATGCAAGTTAACTATTATTTAAAGCAATTAGATGATAATTTAATAAAAGATATTAAATATTCATCTTTTGCTTTTTTTGATGGAAAAGAAGTAAATTATTTATATAGTGTTCTAATTGTTTATATTGTTATAAAATGATATATATAGATCATAAATCAAGTAAATATGTGGTTTTTATTTTATTAATCTTTTATTTATTGTTAATTATTGTTAAAATAATTAAGGGTGAATTTATGAGATTAAATAAATTAATATTAATTTTTCCTTTATTATTTTTGTTTAGCTGTAATAATGAATTGAATTCTTCTACTCCTATTACTGATTTTCATTATGGAGAAACGATATTAAATGATTTAAATATTTTAAAACAAGGCCCGTATAAAACTAAGGATGATATTTCTGATAAATATAATTTAGATTTTGAAGAAACTAAATCACAGAACGGAGAATACTTCATTTACACTGTAATTTTAAGTTATAAAGAAACTTATATAGCTAATTTAAGTATTATTGTGTGTCCTTCTAGTTATATTAGTGAACCTCACTCATATAATCTTCCTCATATTGGTTATAATGAACCATTTAATTTAGCTAGTGCAAAAAATCCTTCAAAAAATGAAGCAAAAGGATGTAGATTACAAATGGCACTTGAAGAAAAACAAACTAACTTTTATGCATTAGTTAGTTATGAAAATAATTATGACTTATATAAATTTTAGAGGTAATTATGTACGAAGATATTATAATAAATAGATTAATAAATGATTTAAATATCACAGAAAAACAAGTAAATAATGTTATTAATTTCTTAAAAGATGGTTGTACTATTCCATTCATTGCACGTTATAGAAAAGAATGGACAGGTTCAATGAGTGATGAAGCATTACGTATCTTTTTTGAAAAATATACTTACTATAAAAATTTTTATGATCGATTAGATACTATTTTGAATTCAATTGATGAACAAGGTAAATTAACTTCGGAAATTAAAAATAGTCTATTAAATGCGAAAACATTAAGTGAATTAGAAGATATTTATCGACCATATAAACCAAAGAAAAAAACAAGAGCAAGCATCGCAAAAGCGAAAGGATTAGAACCTCTTGCTGATTATATTTTAAAACAAGATAATGAAGGTGACTTTGAAAAATATGTTTCTTCTTTTATTAATGAAGAATTAGGTGTAAATAGTGTCCTTGAAGCTCTTCAAGGTGCAAAAGATATTATCGCAGAAACAGTTTCTGATAATGCGTCTTATCGTAAGAAGATTCGTGAATATACATTTAAAACATTTTCGATTACTACTAAATTAGATCCAAAAGCTATCGATGAAAATGAACGATTTGCAATGTATTATAACTACATTGAACCAATTGTTAAAATAGCATCTCATCGTATTTTGGCTATTAATCGAGGAGAAAAATTAGGAATTTTAAAAGTAGATATTTTAGGTGAAGATACGACAAATATCAATTTCATCGCAAAAGATTTAATAAAAAAAGAAACAATTTTTACTCCAATTATTTTAGATGCAATTACTGATGCTTATAAAAGACTAATCTTCCCATCTATTTCTAATGAAATTAGAGGAGATATTTTAGAAGTTAGTGAGAATACTTCTATTGAAGTATTTAAATCTAATTTAAAAGAACTATTATTAGAAGCACCGATTAAAAATAAAGTAGTTTTAGGATTTGATCCAGGTATAAGAACTGGTTGTAAAATTGCAATTGTTGATCGATTAGGTAAAGTATTATATACCGGTGTATTACATGCAACTGTCACTAATCAAGAAATATTAAAAAAAGAAGCATTAACTTTAGCAACTTTAATTAAAAAATATCATGTCGATTTAATTTCATTAGGAAATGGAACAGGTGGAAGAGAATCAGAAAGATTCTTAAAAGAATATGTTTTTAAAGAATATCCAATGATTAAAGTAGATTATGTTATTACAAATGAAGCTGGTGCTTCTGTATATAGTGCATCAAAATTGGGGACTGAAGAATTTCCAAACCTTGATGTAAGTGTTAGAAGTGCGATTTCTTTAGCAAGAAGAGTTCAAGATCCATTAGCCGAACTTGTAAAAATTGATCCAAAATCAATCGGTGTAGGGCAATATCAACACGACATGAATCAAAAACATTTAGGTGAAGCTTTAGGTGGAGTAGTAGAAAATTGTGTTAATTTAGTTGGAGTTGACGTTAATTTAGCTTCACCAAGTTTATTAACTTACGTTTCTGGTATTAATTCTTCAATTGCGAAAAATATTGTTGCATATCGAGAAAATAATGGTGAATATAAATCAAGATCAGATTTATTAAAAGTTAGCAAATTAGGAGAAAAAGCATTCCAACAATGTGCAGGATTTTTAAGAATTCAAGATCATTATCCTCTAGATAATACCGGTATTCATCCAGAATCTTATGAAATCACATTAAAATTGTTAAAATATGTAAAATTATCTATTGAAGATATCGGTAGTGATATTCTTACATTAAAACTTAATAATTTAAATATAAATGCAGTTGCAAAAGAATTAAATGTTGGCGTTGAAACATTAAAAGATATCATTAACGAACTAGAAAAACCAGGTAGAGATATTCGTGATATCAATGTAAAAGCAGAATTACGCAATGATGTTTGTGATATTAAAGATCTTCAAATTGGGATGGAATTAAATGGAACAGTAAGAAATATTATCGATTTTGGGGCATTTGTTGATATTGGAGTACATCAAGATGGTTTAGTTCATATTTCTGAAATTAGTGATAAATACATTAAACATCCATTAGATGCTTTAAAAATAGGACAAATCGTTAAAGTAAGAGTTATTGGAGTCGAAGTAAACAAAAAAAGAATTGCTTTATCAATAAAGCAAGTGGGTAAATAGTTTATATTGATTATAATCAACTATTTCTTTATAATAATTTAACAAGGAGGAAACTATATGGCTGAGTATGCATATATTCAAAATTATTCAAAACAAGGTAAATTAGGAATTTCATTAAAAGCTTATGAACAAATTGTAACTTATGTTACAAATAAGATAGCAGGTGCAGCAACTAAAAAAGATATCAAATCACCATTTAGATTCCATAAACCTGTTCATTGTGAAATGCAAAATAATCAAGTTCATGTCTCAATTCAAGTCATTATTACTAGAGGTCATAATGTTGATGAACTATGCAACAACATTCAAATTCAAGTTGCAGAAGCATTAGAACAAATGTGTGAAGTTGTTCCATTTCAGATTAAAATTAAAGTCGCTGGAATTGAATAATTTTACTTTATAAAGTGGAGAGAATTATGTTGTCAAGAAATCAATCTCAAGAAAAAATCATGTCAAGTGTATATTTATACTTGTTTAATCAAAAAAATAACAATTCGTTAGACGTTAAAAGTATAATGGAAGGAGTTTTTGAATGCGAATTTTCTTCTATTGATACATATTCAAAAGAATGTGTTATTAAATCATTATTAAATCAAGAAGAGATAGATCATCTTATCGAAGATAATCTATCGGAAAAAATTAAATTACATCGAATAAATATCGTTGCTCATGCAATTTTATTATCATCAATTGGTCAATATAAATACGTTGGTGAAATCCATAAATCAGAGATGATTAATGTTGCAGTTGAATTAGCAAAAAAATATTTAGATGATAATGAATTTAAATTCATTAATGCTGTATTAGATAAGATATTATAATGGAAAAGCAAATTTATAATGTAACTACATTAAATCAATATATTAAAAACCTCATTGAAGGAGATTTTCTTCTTTCAAATGTTTTAGTAAAGGGTGAAATTTGCAATTTAAATAAACATTATACAGGTCATTACTACTTCTCAATTAAAGATGAAGAAAGTAAGATTTCTTGTATGATGTTTTCTTTTAATGTTAGATCATTAAAATTTGATTTAAAAAATGGTGATGAAGTGTTAATTAATGGTCATGTATCAGTATATGATAAAAATGGTACTTATCAATTATACGCTCATAAGATTGAACAATATGGAAAGGGAAAAGAATTATTAAAATTATTAGAATTAAAGAAAAAGTTATTAGAAGAAGGAATATTTAATTTACCAAAAAAAGAAATTCCACTTTTCCCAAAGACTATTGGCATTATTACAAGTAAAACCGGAGCAGCTGTCCATGATTTAATTCATACAATTCAATCTCGGTATAATCCTAAAATCTATGTTTTTCCTTGCTTAGTTCAAGGAGAAGGCGCACCTCAGTCGATTATCAATGCATTAAAAGAAGCATTAAATTATCAATTGGATACGCTTATTATCTCTCGTGGAGGAGGGGCAAATGAAGACTTAATGGCCTTTAACAATGAAGAACTTGTCCGATTTGTTTCTACTATTGAAGTTCCTCTTATTACTGCAGTTGGTCATCAAATTGATTCTACTTTAATTGATCTAGTCGCAGATTATGCTTGTATTACTCCTACTGAAGCTGGTATTAAAGCCACACCAAATAAAGATGAATTATTATCATATATTAAGCATTTATCTAATTATTCTACTCAATTAATGAAAAATTGTCTTGATCGAATAAAAAACCGTTATCTAAAAAGTTATTCATTAATTAAAACTTATAATCCACTTTCTTTATATCAATTAAAGATTAAGGATGTAAAAAATAAACAGATTCGCTTAAATCAATTAATTATAAACATCAATTTATCATATAGACATCGTCTAGAAACATGTTTATCCTCACTTAGAAGTCTAAATCCATACCAAATTTTAGATAAAGGATATTCATTAGTATATCTAAATGATAAGATTATCAATAAGGTTAGTTTACTAGAATTAGGTGATGAATTATCTTTAAAAATGAGTGATGGAACAATTAAAGTAAAAGTAATTGATAAATAAGGAGACTACTATGGAAAAATTATCTATTGAAGAAAAAATGACTAAATTAGAAGACATTTGTAAAAGATTAGAGAATGAAAAAATGACACTAGAAGAATCATTATCTTTATATGAAGAAGCTATGAAATTATCTTCTTCATTAAACGAAGAATTAAATGATGTTACAAAAAAAATCGAATTAATTCAAAATGGAATTAGTGAAAAAATGGAATAATGGAAATAATTTATACAGTTTTTTATATTTCGTGTTTTTTTAAATCTGAAAAACTTATAATAACAAAAGAGGTAAATTATGTTAAATCATTTAATCATTAAAAACTTTGCAATAATTGAAGATATTGAAATTTCTTTTGAAAAAGGAATGAATGCAATTATGGGGGAAACTGGTGCAGGTAAATCAATCATAATTGATGCTTTAAGTTTGCTTGAAGGTGAAAAATCGAGTTTTAATAAAATTAGAAATGGTCAAGAAAAAGCCTTTATTGAAGGTGAATTCTATATAGAAGATAAAGATTATTGCAAAAAAATAAATGATGAATATGGTGAATTAATATCCGAAGATCAAATAATTATTGTATCTCGTACATTGGATATTAATGGAAAGTCATATGCAAGATTAAATTATCATAGTGTCCCTTTAAATGTTTTAAAAAAGATTATGGGACATATAATTGATATCCATTCACAACATAAAGATAATTCTTATTTTGATAGTAAAGAACAAATTAAATATCTAGATGCTTATATTAGAAAGATTGATGAAGAATATTTTAATAATCTTAAAATATATCAAGATTTATATCATTCTTATTTATCTGAAGTAAAAACTCTCGAAGAAATGAAAAATAATCATGCATCATTTGAAGATTTAGATTATTTAACATATCAATATGAAGAATTAGAAAAAGCAAATATTCAAGAAAACGAATTAGAGGATATTGAAGATGAGTTAAAATCATTAGAATCATTCCAAGAATTAGCTACATATATCCAAGAATTTGATTCACAATACGATGAAGCAAGTGGATTGTTATATAATTCAAAAAAGATATTATCTAATATTAAAGATGATAAATTTGCATCATTAAAAGAAGATTTTCTCGATTTGTATTATAAATTAGATGAAGTTCATGAAGAAATTATGAGTAAATTTTCTAATTTAGAATCATCTTTAGATCATTTAGAATATTTACGTTCAAGAAGATCTACTTTGCTTCAATTAAAAAGAAAATATGGTAAAACTACACAAGATATTTTAGATAAGTTCCAAGAAATTAAAAATCAAATCGATTTAATAACAAATTTTGACTTTCTTATCAATGAACAAGAAAAAAAGATTGCATCAATTAAAGAAAAGGCAATTGAAAAGGCAAGAATAATCCACCTTGAAAGAGAAAAGTTTATTCCAATATTAGAAAAAGAAGTTAATGAGCAACTAAGAGATTTGTTATTAGAAAATGCCGATTTTAAAATTAGTTTAGAAGAAACTACATTAAATAAATTTGGTTTTAATCAGATTATCTTTAAATTACGAGCAAATTTAGGTGGTAAATATCTTCCATTAGATCAAACTGCTTCTTTAGGAGAAACTTCTAGATTACATCTAGCAATTAAAAATGTCTTTAATAAACTTTCTCCAGTAGGAACAATTATCTTTGATGAAATTGATACTGGTATATCTGGAAGAGTTGCAATAGCAACATCAATGAAGATAAAACAAATATCTCAAATATCTCAAACTATTGTTATTTCTCATCTTCCTCAGATGGCTGCGATCTCTTCTCATCATTATTTTGTTTCAAAATTAGTTGATAATGATGTTACAAAGACTCAAGTTTATAAATTAAATGGTGATCAAGTAGTAGAAAAAATTTCTAGTATGATAACGGGAGAAAATGAATCTAACGAATCAAAAAAACTTGCAAAAAATTTAATAAAGCAGATGAACTCATAATATTTTGGCAATTCTTATTAAAAATTGGTAATACTACTATTGAGGTGAAGTATTATGCAACTAGGATTAATAGGTTTTGCCTTTTTATTTGGTAGTTTAAATACAGCATTAATTCCCAGTGGAGAAAATATCGTCTTTGAAATGAAGATTGATGGATTATATGTAACAGGAACATACCAAGTTAAAATAAAAGATGAATATTATAACCCTTCGATAGATAGTGATATTCAAATAGGTGATATAATTGTCAAACTAAATGAGAAAAAAGTATCTAGTGTCGATTCTTTTTTGAGCGTAATTAAAGATAATAAATATGATGAAGTAACATTAGATATTATAAGGAATAAAACCTTAATTAATCGTAATTTACGATTATGCTATGAAAATAATCAAATAAAAAGTGGTCTATATGTCAAAGAAAGAATACTAGGTGTAGGAACATTAACATATTATGATCCAGTTAATAAAACATATGGTGCTTTAGGACATGAAGTTATCGATTCTTACACTGGTCAAATAATTGATATTAATGAAGGAAATATCTATAAAGAAGATGTTTTAAATATATCTAAATCAAAAAATGGTAAAGTTGGAGAAAAAATAACAACCACAAAATTTGATAATGATATAGGTGATATTTATAAAAATACAGAATATGGAATGTTTGGTCCTTATACTTGTTCTACATGTAATAAAAATGAGTTAGAAGTAGCATCGATAAATCAAATTAAACTCGGAAAAGCAAAGATTTTAACTTGTTTAAAAGGAAATAATGTAGAAGAATTTGAAATAAAGATTACCGAATTAAAAAAGCAAACATCAAAACAGACGAAAGGAATTACATTTGAAATTACTGATAAACGTCTTTTACTTGAAGCAGGTGGAGTATATTCTGGAATGTCCGGTTCACCTATTATTCAAGACAATATGATAGTTGGCGCGGTAACTCATATTTTAGTTAACGAAGTAACTAAAGGTTATGGAGTATATATTGAATATATGTATCAAGAACAATTAAATAATGTCGCCTAAAATAGATGTTGCAAGAAAAGCGAATAAACTTTATTTGCGAACTCTAATATTATTAATTCGTTTGAAAGGAGAATTAAATACAGTAATTCTTCTTTTATTTTTTTTATATAACAAAATGCGATATAAAAATGATAATTAATTCGAAAGGAATAAAATTTATGGAAAAAAAATCAGTTTTTATTATCGATGATAATGAGGATTATATTACTGAAGTATGTCGCTTCTTATCTACACAAGAAAATATGAAAGTAGTTGGTTATGCAAATGATGGAAAAAGTGGACTAGACAAGATTAAATATTTTAATAAAATTGATGTATTAATTCTTGATATGGTTATGCCGATTATGGATGGATTTGAAGTATTACAGGAACTAAAACTAAATATTGATGATTATCCTTCTATTCAAACGATTATTTGTCAATCTAGTATGGTTAATGATCATATTCTTGCTTTAGTATCATCATTAGGTGGGGATCAATTTATTTTAAAACCAAATTCAGTAGAATCATTATTAAAACATATAAATATGAATCTTGATTTGACTAAAAACTTTACGCCAATTGATGATTCATTAGAGCAAAAAATTACCAAAGTATTACATGATGTTGGTATTCCTGCTCATATTAAAGGATATCAATACCTTAGAACGGCGATTACTTCTTCATATTCTAATCCAGAATATATCGGACAAATTACTAAAGTATTATATCCAGAAATTGCAAAAAAATATAAAACAACTGGTTCAAGAGTAGAAAGAGCAATTAGACATGCGATTGAAGTAGCATGGAATAGGGGAAATATTGATACGATAGATGAAATATTTGGTTATACAATATCAGCAAGTAAAGCAAAACCAACTAATTCAGAATTTATTGCGATGATTTCTGATTATATTTCATTAAAAGATAATAAAATAGATGCAAAATTACCAAGCTATTAACATATTGACATTAAGATAATTTTTCATTAAGATTAGATTAGATAGGTTATAAATCAAATTGATAGTTAATCTATCAAGGAGTAATTATGGAAGATAAATCAAAATATATATTCGGCAATAAAATTGATAATAAAACATATAAAAAAGCCCTAAAATCAAAAGCGAAATTCATTAAAAAGTTTTCTGATGATTCAAATGTTACTTATCATTTTAAAACTGAACCAATTAAAGAGATTGATGAACTAGGTATTAAAAACCTCGTAATTGGTGACCAAAAATGTGAATTTGATTCTCGAGGCGTAGTGATTGGGAATATTCGTATGGGATTTGGTCATTATCGTATCTCTTTAGCTATTTGTTCATGTGCGAAAGCATTAGGGTATGTTCCTTATTGGTTTGATGTTTCTAGTTTTAAAGAATCAACTGGATCTAAATTTATTAAATCACAAAATGATTTATATTCATTAGGGTCAAAATTATCACAAAGATCAATTCTTTTTAATAAATATTGGGAATATTTAAATTCAGAAGGCTTTAAAAAATTAACATATAATGCTTGCGATCAAAAAAATACGGAATTATTAACTCCTTTATATCAAGAATTTCCTAAAGATATACCTTTCATTGCAACTCATGTTTGGCCAAGCCAAGGAGCAGTTCATGCTTCTTTAACCCATGTTGTAAATGCAATCCCAGATAATTGGCCAATGGCCTTACATCTTTCTGAAGGAGCAATTCATACTGTACAAACCCCATATGCGTATTTAGGTTATAAATCTTTAAATGGCTTTGATAAAAAAAGAACATTAAAAGGCATTCCAGATAATGAACTATTTCAAGTTGGTCATTATATCGACCATGAATTAGTTTCTAATGTAGAAAAAGATTGTCAGGAAAGAATTAATCGAATTAATAATAAACAACCTTTACGTATATTATTAACAGTTGGAGGAGCAGGTGCAGGTGAAAAGATGTATTTAGAAACATTAAATCATCTTCTTCCATTAGTAAAAAAAGGTAAAGTTATAGTATTTATTAATTTTGGAGATCATTTAAAAGTTTGGAACTATATTAAAAAACATATTCCTTCTATTGAAGAGAATTCAACCTTATTATTTAACGAATATAGTAAATTAAAAGAAATAATTAGTAATGATGATTTTAAAGGTATATATGCGATATATAATGAAAATATTTTTGAAGCAGTATATTCAACTAATTTATTAATGCGTAAATCCGATATCTTAATTACAAAACCAAGTGAATTAAGTTTCTATCCAATTCCAAAGATATTTAACAAACATATCGGTGGCCATGAGAAGTATGGAGCTTATTACGCTCAAGAGATTGGTGATTCTACTTATGAATGTAAAACAAAAAAAGAATTAAATAATATGATTGACTTATTAATAAATGATTCTAGAATTTTAATTGAATTAAATAATAGAATCATCGCTTTGAAAAAAACCCATTACTATGATGGTGGATATGAAGTCGTCAAGCTTGCAGTAAAAGGAAAATAAGCAAAAATTTATTGTTTAGTATATATTTAGTAATAAATTAGTAAATAATTTGTAAAAGAGAAAAAAATTTCTCTTTTTTTATTTCTTTCTATTTTTGTTTCATTTTATTCAGTTTGAAATAAAAATCTATTTTGTTATAATAATAAAGTTTGGAGGTTTATATGAAGAAAGATATTTTTAATTTTATAAAAAAATTAACCATAATCGCAATTCCCATTATTATTCAACAATTCTTTTTAAATATTGCCTCTTTATTAGACACAATGATGGTTGGGAAATTAGATAATGCTTCTGTTAGTGGAGTATTTATTGCAAACCAAATCATCTTTGTTATGAATTTATTGATTTTTGGAGCGACAGAAGGAGGAAGTATTTTCTTTTCTCAATTCTATGGTAGTAAAGATAAGAAATATATGACACAATGTTTTTCTTTTAAACTTTTGATGTCATTTATACTTGCCTTAATTTGTATAATTGTAGCTTTAACTTGTAACAAGCAACTAGTACTCTTATTCACTAATGATGAAGCAGAAATAATTATTGCTTGTAAATACTTAAAATTGATTACAATTCAATTAATACCTTACGCTATTACATCGTCAATTTCTACTTGTTTAAGAGAATCTCATAAAACAGTTTTACCAATGATAATAACTGGAATTGGTGCTATAATTAACTTCGGTGTTAATTTCATTTTAATTTTCGGTTATTTGAATATGCCTAAAATGGGTGCAACAGGTGCAGCAGTTGGCACAATTGTCGAAAGATTTTTTGAAATGATTATTTTAATAATTTTTATCATTTTTAAGAAATATGATTTCGTATATGATATAAAAAACAATATTAAAGTTGATAAAAATCTATTTTCAAAACTCATAGTACGTTCTATTCCGTTGATATTAAATGAAGGTTTATGGGCATTAGGACAAACAATGCTAGTCTTTATTTTTAATAAAAATGATCCAATTGCAACAGTTGCTTTACCAATTGCAACAACTATTTATAATTTAATATTTGTTGTTTGTTTAGGATTTGGTCAATCTATTACTATTTTAATCGGTAATCTTCTTGGTGAAGGTAAAAATAAAGAATCAAAACAAAAATCATATATTTCTATGGCGTATTCATTAATAGTTGGTATTGTTTTAGGATGTATCCTTACTATTCTTGCTCCTGTTATTTCTTCTTCTTATACAGGTTTAGAAGAAAATGTTAGACAGCTTGGTAAATACTTAATTTATGTATATTCAATATATGTCATTATTTGTTCATGCAATAATTCATTTTTCTTTATTATTAGAAGTGGAGGGAAATCAATTATTGTAATCTTATTTGATTCTTTCTATTCTTGGGGTATTCAAATTCCATTATCTTTTCTTTTATTAAAAATAACAAATTTACCATTAATCTATTTTGTTATGGTAGTTTATGCGATTGATTTATTAAAATTTGTCGCCGGATTCTTCTTAATTATTTCAGGAAAATGGATTAAAAATCTTACAAATATATCAAACAATAATCAAATCAAACATTCGATAGATTAATAAACAAATATTTTAAATCAAATGATAATGAATTATAATTTAAATAGGAGGATTTCTTATGGCGAAAATCATTATGCATATTGATTTAAATGCTTTTTTTGCAACCGCAGAAACCATTAAAGATCCTTCCTTAATTGGTAAACCATTAATTATTGCTGGTACTACTAGAAGAGGTATCGTTTCAACTGCCAGTTATGAGGCTAGGAAATATGGAATCAAATCTGCTATGCCGACATATATGGCAAGAAGATTATGTCCGGAAGTAATTATTCGCTCATCTGATTTTGAATTATATCATCGATTAAGCCAAGATTTTTTTTCATATATAAAAAGATATACTAATATTATAGAAATCGCTTCTATTGATGAATGTTATGCAGATATGACAGAATGTATGAAAAATTGTTCTTCTCCTGAACAATTTCTTAAAGAACTCCAAGATAATTTATATAAAGAAACAAAATTATTATGTTCTATCGGCTTAGCTCCAACTAAATTTTTAGCAAAAATGGCATCAGATATAAAAAAACCAATGGGTATTACTATTATTAGACGAAAAGATATTAAAAAAATATTGTGGCCTATTAAAATAGAAGATATGTATGGCATAGGGAAAAAAACTGCTCCTAAATTAAAAGAATTAGGAATTCATACAATTAGAGATTTTGCTTTAAATGAATCTAAAGAACTTAAAAAATTATTAGGTGTAAACTATCAACAATTCAAAGATTGGGTTTATGGAAAAGGATGTGATGAAGTAATCGTTGAACAATGGGATCCAAAATCAGTTGGACATTCATCAACTTTTTTATTTGATACGGCTGATTATGAAGAAATTAAACAAATGATTTATGTTTTATCTCAAGGTGTCTCTAAAGATGCAACTAAACAAAATAAAATCGGTAAAAAGATTACGCTAATCATTAAAAATTCTGAATTTAAAAGTTTTTCAAAAGGAAAAACAATAGATTATGCAACTAATAAATTTGAAGATATCTATAAATGTGCTTTAGAATTATATAATGAATACTTTGAAGGGAAGTTAATACGTTTAATTGGAGTTACTTTATCTAACCTTACAAATAGAGAAGATTATCAAGAACAAACCAACTTCTTCAATCTTTCAAAACATCAAGAAGAGTGCAAAACCAGGATTATTATCAATCAAATCAATAATAAGATGAATAAAGAAATGCTCATTCCCGCGAGTAAATTAAAAAAGGAATAAAATAAATGAGAATAGATGATGCAATAGATAGATTTTTAGAATATATATTAGTAGAAAAAGGATTATCTAATCAAACTTATAATAATTATAAAGAAGATTTAGAGTTGTTTTTTCGTTTTTTAAAAAAAGAAGATACTGATCAATTAGATTATCTAGATATCAAGAAATACATCGTATATTTAGGAAATGAAGGTAAAAGTTCATCAACAATTAGTAGAAGAGCAATTACAATTAAATCATTTTATACATTTTTAACTAGAGAAAATATTCTAAAAATTGAAGCTAAAACAATTGAAACCCCAAAAATAGGTAAACATTTGCCTTCTGTTTTATCTATAGAAGATATAGAATCTTTATTTGAGCAACCTGATCTATCTAAAGATATTGGTATTAGAGATAGAGCAATGTTAGAAGTTATGTATTCTTGTGGATTACGTGTAAGTGAGTTATTAAATCTAAAGTTATCTTCTTTTTCTACTTCATTAAATTGTATAAAAGTAGTTCAAGGAAAAGGCAATAAAGATCGCATAATACCAATTGGAGAGTTTGCATTAGAATATTTAAATAAATATATTAAAGAAGTTAGGAATAAAAATGTAAATAAAAAGAGTGATTATTTATTCTTAAATCATCATGGAGAAGTACTTACTCGTCAATTCTTTTGGAAACAAGTAAAAAAATATGCTGAAATGGCAGGTATTAAAGATGAGATATCACCTCATACATTGCGACATAGTTTTGCAACACATTTATTAGAATGTGGGGCAGAATTAATCATGGTCCAACAAATGTTAGGCCATAGTAAAATAACTACTACACAAATCTATACCCATGTATCAACAAAAAGAATACTATCTGCATATGATAAGTACATGAATTAATAATAATATGGTAAAATAAAAAAGTAAGAAAGAAGGAATATCATGAAAAAATATAAAAGAATATTTCTAATAGTATGTGATTCATTAGGAATTGGAGAAATGGCAGATTCTGATAAATTCAATGATAAAGGAACAAATACCTTTGTTCATATTTCTCAATCGTGTAATGGCTTAAAAATACCAAATTTAAATAAATTAGGTATAGGGGATTTAGATGATATCATTGGAACTAATAAAGTAGAACATAAAAGTAGTTATGTTTTAAAATGTAATGAACTATCTAATGGTAAAGATACAATGACTGGACATTGGGAAATGATGGGTATTTATACAACTAAACCATTTAAAACATTTACAGAATCCGGTTTCCCTGAAGCATTAATCAAAGAATTAGAAGATAGATGTGGAAGAAAAATAGTTGGTAATTGTGCTGCTAGTGGAACAGAAATTATAAAAAAATGGGGAGAACATCAACTAAAAACAGGTGACTTAATCGTTTATACAAGTGCAGATTCAGTTTTACAAATTGCAGCGAATGAAGATATAATTCCAGTTCCAGAATTATATCATTATTGTGATATCGCTAGAGAAATATGCCTAAGACCTGAATATTATTTAGGTAGAATTATCGCTAGACCATTTATCGGAACTAATCCAACTAACTTTAAAAGAACACCAAATAGACATGATTTAGCTTTATCACCAAGCGGAAGAACATATATGAATATTTTACAAGATAATAATTATACTGTGTCTTGTATTGGGAAAATATCAGATATATTTAATGGGGTTGGAGTTACTAAAACCCAAAAGACAATATCTAATTTAGATGGAATGAATAAGACTATATTAGAAGCATTAGATAATTCTTGGAAAGGTTTATGTTTTGTAAACTTAGTTGAATTTGATTCTGAATATGGTCATCGTCGAGATCCAATTGGTTATGGTAAAGCGATTGAAGAGTTTGATATAAAGTTAGGTGAACTTCTTCCTTTACTTAATGAAGATGATTTATTAATGATAACTGCAGATCATGGAAATGATCCAACTTGGGAGGGATCAGATCATACACGTGAAAAAGTCCCATTAATAATTTATTCGAAATCAATTAAAGATGGAAGAAAGCTTAACGAACATAATACATTTGCAGATATAGGTGCGACAATCATTACAAACTTTGATTTAAAGAAAGAAAATCAAATTGGAGAACCATTTAAAGAAGTATTAAACTAATCATATATAACTAGATGGAAATAATAATTAAATGACATCTAGTTTTTATATTATTATCGCATTTAGTAGATATTTAGTATTTATATAGTAGATAATTTAATAAAAATAATATTTAAATAATTGTGGATAACTATACTAATATCTATTTGATACATTAATAATTATTAATATAAAATGTCGAAATATCGCATTTTATTATATATTTAGTTTACATAATGAGTATTATGCGAAGTAATATAAAAAGACAATTTTAGGAAATTTATAAGAAAATAATGTCTAAATGTGTATAAATCCCCTATTACCTGACAATTTTAGACAATTAAAAAGCTAGTAAATATCACACTTACTAGCATTATTATTTATTTAATTATTTAATCAATTCGAGTAATACTAACGCAGAATTAGTTGATACGCTCTTCTCATTTTTATCTAAATCTAGATTGTTGTCATCCTTAGTTACAATATCAGAAATCGATCGAATTATTACAAATGGAATATTCATTGAATAACAGCATTGTGCGACTGCTCCCGCTTCCATTTCGCAAGCAAGACACTCTTTTACATCTTTTAAAATTGTCTTGTTATAGACTCTCTTAGAGACGAAATTATCACCCGAAAGAATTAATCCTTTAACAATATTAAACTTACTTGAAATCTTCTTAGACTCTATAAAATTTAAATCAGAAGTAAAATATTTAGGAAACCCAGGAACTTGTCCCATTTGATAACCAAAGTCGATAACATCAACATCATAATACCCTACCTCAGTAGCAATAATCACATCAGAAATATTTAATGAAGAATTTACTCCACCAGAAGTACCGATGTTAAAAACTCTTTTAATTGTTAAGCAAGAAAATAATTTACCAAGAAAAAAAGCCGTACTAACTTTCCCTATTTTTCCTAAACCTAATAAATAATATTCTCCATTTAAAGAAAACTCTAAAAGCTTTTCATTCTGAACTTCTATTTCTCTATAAGAATCAAGTTCATTTTTTAAAGCATCAAATTCAACTTGCATTGCTGCAACAATAAGACTATATATTTTCCCCATTTTAACACCTCTAGAAACGTTTTAAGTTCTTCTTAAGCAATTCTTCAAGATTGATTCTTAAACGCTCTTGGAGGGTGAATAAATGAACAATAATACCATTGCAATCAATTAAAATCCAATCAGAAGAAGATGTATCACCTTCAATATGATTAACTTCTTCTTTGATTAAAGCTAAATTCTTGCTTATTTCATCAACAATAGCGTTTGCTTGACGAGAATTACCGATAGTCGCGATCACAACAAAATCATAAAAAGGATTGTGTCCAGTAACATCAATTACTTCAATGTCTTCCGCTTTTTTCTCATCAATTGCTTTTTTAATAATACTTAATTTTACTTCTTCCATCTTATTTTAATATTTCCTTTCCTAAATAATATTCGATACATGAAATCGTTAATAGATTTTTAAACGGAATATTCTTCTTTTTAAAAAATAACACATTTTCTTCTAATACTTGATTAAATCCTAAATCAATATCTTCTTTGCATTGATTAATTAATAAAGATGAATCATAGTCTCTAGTTGGTTCAATCTTATCAGAAGCATAGACGCATTTCATTAATTTAGTCATATTTGCCTTCCCAGTTGCATGATACTTAATTGCTTCAATAATTTCATTATCATCAATTTTAAAGTCATTTTTTGCAATATCTACACTAACAAATTGATGATACAAAGCTAAAGGTAATAAGCCATAGTAACTAGGATAATTCTTTTTCACAAACGCATCTTGCAAATTTATATCAACATTTTTACCAATATCATGAAGTAAACTTGCAATATAAGCTTTACTTACATTAATAGAATTCCTTTTAGCGATTTCATAAGCTGTATTTGCCACACTTATAGTATGGTCATAACGATGTCCACTTATATATGATTTAATCTTAGGAATATAATATAGTTCATTTTGAACAATATAATCTAAAACCTCTTTAGGTGCATCTACATTTTTTAATTCCCGTAATGCACTACTTGACATACTAGATAATCCAATATCAATCAATTGAACATTGTATTTAGTAACATTATTCATATTAATAGAATAACCAAGGCGATTAAAGGCTACTAAATGCACTAAATCTTTTAACTTATCAATCTCATACCACTTATCTAATACTTCTAATTGATCATATCCAAAAAGAAAATAAACTTCCTCATCATCTTTCTTTTCATATCTTAATAAAGTTTTATAAGTATAATTCACTTCTTCAATAGAATCGACCTCTAAATATGAAATCTCCATATTTTTTTCATTTTGAATGGCTAATTTTAACATATTTATACGATGATTAGTCGAAGACATTGTCTTTTTCCAACGTGGTGATTTTGCAACTAGAAAAAGAACTCGATCTGCATTTAGAATAGATTGAGCTTTTCTTGCAATTTGTATATGACCATTATGAATTGGGTCAAATGAACCACCAAAAATTATCGTTTTCATATTATTGAGGTAAATGATAATTACTTTCCTTTAAATTTTTTCTAAATAGAACAATAACTGATCCAATAATTTGAATTAGTTCAGCATGTAAACATTCGCTTAATTCACCTGCAATTTCTTCTTTAAGGGAAACTACACTACGATTAACGCTAATTTTAATTAATTCATGCTTAATTAAAGCTTTATCAAGCATATCAATTTGTTCTTTAGATAATTCTCTTTTTCCGATTTGATATTTTGCATCAAGAGGATTTGCTAATCCTCTTAAATATTTAATTTGTTTTTTACTTAACATAGACTTCTCCTAAATTTCACTATCACGAATAATAACATTGATACCTTTTGGTGCTTTAACAATAATTTTTTGTCCTTTTCCTTTTGTTGCAACCCAACCAAGGCCTGAAATAACAATATCAACAGATTTATCTTCTGGTAGGACAAATTCATGACTAATTAAATCTTCTGAACTTCTAACAATTACACTTGTTGGTCTAATTTTTGCTCTTGATACTAATGAATCAAAACTAACATTAGTATTCTCTAACTTACAACGATGTAATTCAACATCATTCGATACATAGAAAGTATAACCACACTTACTTCCATCAATAATTTCTATTTTAGCAAGACCACCAATAAAAACAGCTTGTTTAGAATTCAATTGAAATGACTTTGGACGAATTTCGGTACGTGGAATAACATATTTTATTGCACTCTTTTCTAATAATCCGTAGAAAGAATCTTTGACAAGTACCCCAGGAGTATCATGAATATAGCTCTTATTATCAATTGGAATTGTAATTGTACTTACTGTCGTTCCTGGATAAGGTGAAGTAGAAATAACATTTCTTGTTTCATTTTTATATGATTTCATAAATGAATTTAAGAAAGATGATTTACCAACACTAGATGCACCAATAATATAAATATCACCTTTATTTCTTAACGTTCTACATGCTAAATAGATTTCATCTAAATTATAATTTTTATATGCAGAGACAATAATGATATCTAAAGGTTTAACCCCTTCACTTTTTAATCTTTGATAAACAAATTCTCTTAATTTATTATCATCTATTAGCTTAGGTAAAATATCTCTTTTATTTGCTAAAACTAAAACTGGATTATCTTTGATATATTTATGAGCTTCTTTAATTATCGATCCTTCAATATTAAATAAATCAACTACGTAAAGAATTAAATTTTTCTTCTTAATAGCTTTAGCTAATATTTGATCAAATTTAGGAGTAGACACATTTTCATCATTATTGATTCCATAATGTTGTAAACGAAAACAACGTTGACAAAATATCACACTATTACCTTCAATTAATTTTGGGGTATATCCAGTGACATTAGGATTTGAATTTTGTAGTTCACAACCACATCCATAGCATCTTAATACAACTTTTCCCATTATTTTACCTCCTTAGAACTTAAAATATTCTTTTTTCTTAATCTATTTCTTATTATTGTATCCGCGATACGATTAAATCTTGTAGTCCATTGATCTTCTTTTACTAGTTTATCCGTTAATAATGATTTCACTTTAATTCTTTTACTAGTTCGAATATCAGTTATTAGTTGATCACCAATTAATAGAATATTATCTCGATTTAATTTTTTATCGTCAATAAATTGATTAATTTTTTTACCAAAAGGTTTACCTGATTTATATAAGTATTCAACTTCTAGTACACTCGCATATTTTTTTACTCGCTCATAATGATTATTAGAAATAATAAATATTTTTATTCCTATCGATTTTAATTCATTAACTAAATCAAGAGCTTTTTTTGAAGGAGTTTCACATAAGTATGAATCTAATGTATTATCTAAATCTACAAATAAAATAGAAAAATGATGATTTTTATAAAAATCATTAGGAATTATATAGATATTTTTCGCATAAAAATCTGGTATATAATTTCGCATATATTCTCCTCATATTAATTATAAGATAAATTCATATGAATTTAAATATCATCGTTAAAGTAATTTATTAATTTAATAAATGATGAATATCATTATTTTTAAATCATAAATTTTAATGGTGAATATATGTTTTTAAATCTTATACTTTCTTTACTAAATTGCTCTTTCCTTTTAGGCTTTATTCAAAACTCTGTCTTACCGCCTTCATTAAGTCCACAAGAAGAAGAAAAATGCATGAAAGAATTCTTTAATCAAGAGACTCACGATGAAGCAAGAAACAAGCTAATAACTCATAATTTACGCTTAGTAGCTCATATTGCAAGCAAATATGAATCAAAAGATGAAAATATAGATGACCTAATTTCTATTGGTACAATCGGTTTAGTTAAAGCAGTAGATACATTCTCTTACGAAAAAAACGTAAAACTAGCAACCTATGCTGCTCGCTGTATTGAAAATGAGATATTAATGGTTTTAAGAAGTAATAAAAAACACTCAAAAAATGTTTCATTAAATGAACCATTAGGTGTAGATAAAGATGGTCAAGAAATTCATCTAATTGATATCTACCCTTCTATCGATGATTCTTTGGAAGAACAATTAGAAACGAAACAAAAAATAAAAGCTTTAAATCGTTATTTAGAAATACTAGATGAACGTGAACTAAAGATTATATCTTTAAGGTATGGATTAAATAACGAAGTAGAACATACTCAAAAAGAAATTTCAAAAATGTATCATATATCGCGAAGTTATGTATCTAGAATAGAAAAAAGAGCTTTAATAAAGCTCCTTTCTGAGTTTAAAAAGTATAATTATTAATCATCATCAACAAAGTCAAATAAAGATAATTGAACACTTACTTCTTCATCTTGTACTTTAGCTTTATGAGTTGATATTTCTTCAACTAATCGAGGTTCATCTTCTTTAATAAGAGGTTCCTTCACTTTTGTATCTTCTGAAATACAAGGGACGATAAACTCGTAAACATCGACCATATCAAAATCATTAATAATATTTAAATTACTCTTTAAATAGTTATCAAATGGTAAATTCTTCACATCCTTTAAATCAATATTAATGACTTCTTGATTTTCAAATAAAACAGTAACTGATGGATTTTCTTCTTTTTTATCAATCTTACCTAAATAGATTGCTGTTTGAGGATCAGATTTAAATGATTTAAACAATTGTTGTTTAGCTCCTAACTTATAAGTCATATTTAAGTTATGTGCATCAACAATTCTAACACCTTTATGATTAGTTAAGGCAAGTAACCTAATCTTTTCATCTTCTTCAATAGTCAATAAACCAGCAACTTCTTTAGAATCTTTATCAAGTTTAATTCCTTTTACTCCACCTGCTTTTAATCCAACTGGTTTAATTTCACTTTCATCATAATAAGAAGTTGTTCCATTATCTGATAGAATTAAGACCCGAGATTGACCATATCCAACCTTGACATCAATAACTTCATCTTTATCTTGTAATTTAAAACACTTAATTGGTTTTTTACTATTTGATGTTTCATATTGATATAAATGGCAACGTTTAATTTGTCCTAATTTAGTTAAAGAAATAACATAAACACCTTTTTTATATTCAGCAACATCGATAACTGAAACAATTTTTTCATTTGGTGATAAGGATGAAATATCATTAATATGTGCCCCTTCTTCTTTCCATTTATTGTCAATTAATTTATAAACAGGAACAGCTATATAGTTACCAAAATTAGTGAATAACAATAATGTATCAATTGTTGTTGTTTTTAAAATACCACGGAAAGCATCTCCAACTTTAATTCCTGGAAGACTATCTTGCGCTGATTTATATGATTTCATGTTACTACGCTTAATATAGCCATCTCGAGTAATAGCTACCATGACATCTTCTTTATTGATTAATGCTAATTTATCAACTTCAAATGATGTGTCTTGTTCTTCAATTAATGTTTTTCTTTCATCACCAAATTGATTTTTAACTTTTGTTAAATCAGATTTGATTAAGTTATTCATCTTAGTTTGTGAAGATAATAAACCTTCCAAATAATTAATTGTCTCTTTTAAATCGATTTCTTCTTTTTCTAGTGTTGCTATATCAATATTAGATAAACGATATAATTGTAAATTTAAAATAGCATCAGTTTGAACTTCACTAAATTGAAAATTATTAACTAATTTAATTTTTGCATCTTGTTTATCTTTAGATTGTCTAATTGTGTGAACAACTTGATCAATAATAGAACAAGCATGAATTAAGCCTTCCACAATGTGAAGACGATTTTTTGCTTTATTTAAGTCAAATTGACTTCTTCGAGTTAAAACATCAACTTGATGATCAATATAACGATCAATCATTTCCAATAATGATGCAACTAATGGACGATTATTATCAATAACTAAAGAATTGAACTTAATTGTGGTACTTAAAACACCTTTTGATAATAAGAAATTCAAGATATTATCTGCCCCTGATCCTTTTTTAACATCAATTACAATTCTTAATCCGTCTCTATCAGTTTCATCACGAGTTTCTAATATCGCAGTTAATCCATTTGCAAAACGACATTTATCGATATTACTAACTAATTCAGATTTATCTTTACCCCATGGTATTTCATGAATAATAATTTGATCAACATCTTTATTTGAAGTATCGATATCAACTTTACACCATAATTTTATTGAACCATTTCCATTTTTATAGATTTGTAATAAAGATTTTTGATCTTTAATAATACCACCCGTAGGAAAATCAGGGCCTTTAATAAATTGCATTAAATCTTCAGTTGAACAATTTTTATGGGAAATACGATAATTAATCGCATCAATAACTTCACTTAAGTTATGAGGTGGAATATCAGTAGAAGCACCAATAGCGATACCTTGAGTTCCATTAACAAGCATATTTGGGAATCGACATGGTAAAACAACAGGTTCAAATTCTTGATCATCAAAGTTAAGTTGCATATCAACTGTATTTTTATTTAAATCTTGAACCATTAAATCAGATAATTCTGATAATCTTGCTTCTGTATAACGATATGCAGCAGGTCCATCACCATCTATTGACCCATTATTCCCTTGAAAATCAATTAAAGGATAACGCATTTTCCAATCTTGAGATAAACGAACCATTGCTTCATAGACTGAAGTGTCACCATGAGGATGGAATCTACCAATAACTGCACCAACTGTACGAGCACACTTTCTAGTAGGTTTATTTGAAGTATTACCCTCAAGAATCATTGTATATAAAATTCTTCTTTGAACTGGTTTTAAACCATCTCTAACATCAGGAACTGCTCTTTCTTGAAGAACATACTTAGAATAACGACCAAAACCATTTGACATTACTTCTTCAATCGGTGAACTAATAATCTCTTCTTCATAAACTTCAGATTGAATAATCTCTTTCTTTTTAGCCATTATTCTTCACCTCCTCAACAAAGAAATCTCCTTTTGTAGAAAAATCAACATTTTCTTTAATCCAATCATTTCTTAATGATGCATCTTTACCCATAAATAAAGAAACATACTTACCGGCAGTATCTGCATCTTCAATTGTTAATCTAATCAATTTTCTATGCATTGGATCCATTGTTGTTTTCCATAATTGATCAGCATCCATTTCACCAAGTCCTTTATATCGAGAAACTTGATATCCACTACCAATCTTTTTCTTAGCTTGATCTAATTCGACTTGATTCCATGCAAATTCTTCAATAACTTTTTTCCCCACCATTTTACTAACACGATATAAAGGTGGACAAGCAACATAAATATGTCCAAGTTCAATTAATGGACGCATTTTAAGATAGAAAAAGTTAATTAATAAATTTTGAATATGTGCACCATCAGTATCAGCATCGGTCATAATAATAACTTTATCATAATGTAAATTACGAATATTAAAATCTTTTCCTGTACCTGTGCCAATTGTATAAGCTAAGGTCGATAATTCTTCATTTTTCATAAATGCATCTTCGGCATCATTTGAAATATTCTTAGGTTTTCCACGTAAAGGTAATAAACCTTGATATTTTTTATCACGACATTTTTTTGCACTTCCACCAGCAGAATCACCTTCAACAATGAATAATTCTGTCTTTTTATAGTCTTTTGATTGAGGTGGGACTAATTTACCAGATAATAATAAAGCATTTTTCTCTGCATCTTTTGGTGACATTTTTCTAACATCATCTTTTGCAGTTCTTGCTGCTAAACGAGCATCTCTTGCTTGTAATATTTTAGTAACAATTGCCTTTGCATACTCTTTATTTTCAATTAAATAACGAGTCATATTTTGATAAACTAAAGCATCCATTGCAACTGAAGCATCTGGAGTTCCTAATTTTTCTTTTGTTTGACCTTCAAATTGGATTTTAGATTCAGGAATTCTTACAGAAACAACACAAGATAAACCTTCACGAATATCATTTCCATCAAGTTTTCCATTTTTTAATAATTTATTTCTTTCAATATATTCATTAAATGCTTTTGTTAATCCAGAACGATATCCTCTAACATGAGATCCTTCTAAAGAAGTATAAATCGAATTAGCAAAACTATATACTTTCTCTTCATAGACATCTTGTAAAAATTGGAAAGCAAATTCTACTTTAATTTCTTTACTTACATCAGAAAAATATCCTAAAGGATGAAGTGGTTTATGTGCAGAATTTTTTCTTTCCAAATATTCTTTAATTCCATCAGTATAGAAATACTCTTGTTTTTTTCCACCTTTTACTCGATCATCCGATAAAATAAATCTAACTCCAGGACATTGACAAGCTGAATTATTAATTCTTTCACAAATTAAATCATAATTAAAAATAGGTTCAGGAAGTAATTTAGAGTCAGGTTTAAAAGTAATTGTAGTACCTCTTTTAGTTGTAGGACCAATCAATTTAGTTCCCGATTTTTTATTTCCCCCATTATGATATTCAGCATAATATTCTTTGCCATCTTTATATACATTTACTTTTACAAAAGTAGATAAAGCATTAACACAAGCAGAACCTACACCATGAAGACCTGCGGCAGATTTATAATTTGACCCATCAAATTTACCACCACCATGAAGAGTACAGAATACAATATCCATGCCTTCCATTTTTTCTTTTTCATTATAGTCGCATGGAATTCCTCGACCCTCATCACTTATAGTAATAGATTCATCTTTATTTATTGTAATTGTGATTTTTTTACCATAGCCTGCAATTGCTTCATCGATTGCGTTATCAACAATCTCCCAAACTAAATGATGAGTACCACGCCAATCGGTAGAACCTATATACATACCAGGTCTTTTTTTAACAGGATCAAGACCTTTTAAAATCTTAAGATCAGATGCTTTATAGCTGTCCATTATAAAAACCTCACTTTCACTGCAACATTTGAATTATAACAAAAAATACTTTAAAATTCTATATTAATATATTAATATTATTTTTGATTTACAAGAGGAGGAAAGATTACATGCCAACGATTATCTACATCATATTAACATTATTAATTTGTTTAATTATTGGTTATTTTTTTGGTAGTTTTTCAAATGGTATTCTCATTAGTAAAAAGATTTTTAATGAAGATGTAAGAAATTATGGTTCACATAATGCTGGAGGAACAAATGTCGGAAGAGTATATGGTAAAAAATATGGTTTATTATGTATTATTTTGGATTGTTTAAAAACAATTATTGCAGTATTATTATGTTATTTTTTAATCAAATATATCCCAGTTTTACATAATTTAATTTCTGAAGAAAACTTAGTTAAATATGGTGCTTTAGAGGATTATGGGTTTATCATATCTGCTCTTGGAGCAATCATAGGTCATTGTTTCCCTATCCAATATGGTTTTAAAGGTGGAAAAGCAGTATCTAGTTTTGGTGGAATTTGTTTAGCAAGTTCTTGGTCATTATCAATATTTGGTTTTATTGTCTTTATGGTTATATTAAGATTAAGAAAAAAAGTATCTTTATCATCAATGTTAGCCTCAAGTATTATCGCTTTAACTTCGTTCGCTTTAATCTTTTTACCACCATGGATGATGAATTTTAATATTGCTAATGCTAGTGTTCCTTTATCAAAAATTATCTATTCATGTTCATTAATTCTCTTTTCAATTATCTTAATTATTCGTCATAAAGACAATATTGTTAGATTAATGAAAGGTGAAGAAAAAACAGTACATATCTTTGATAAAAAGATTAAATAGTATATATTTAGTATCTATTTAGTATATTTTTATATAAAGCATTAAAATTTATTATATTTATTTAAAATATCTTAGAACCAAAAAAAGATTTCTAAATGATTCTAAGTTTTGATATAATACAAAAAAATCTTGGTAACAAATAAATTTTTATCAGTATATTTTTTTAGATTTTATGAAATCTATCTAATTTTATTGAAATCAAATATTTGTATATAAATAAAAAAACCTCAACCTTGAGAAAATTTTCTCATAGTTGAGGTTATATTTAACTATAATAGAATCTCTAAAAATGACGATAAATCAATTATTTATATTGATTCATATTTTTCATAACTTGTTTAATTTGAGCTTCACTAGGTTTTCTACCCATAGATAAAAACATTGCTCTAATCATTTTTTCATTAATTGGTGGATTCTTTTTTAATTGATTTGTAAAAACTTTTCTTGCGATAAAATAACCTGCGACTAAGCCTGCAATAATACCGATTAAAATATATGTAACTGAAGGCCAACCAAAGCTCCAATCTGCTGCTAAAATAACGAATGTATTCATATTATATTCACCTCTTCTTAAAGAATTTTATATTATTTAAAGCTTTTTAGCAACAATATTTTAAATTATAAAATATTAATCTA
This sequence comes from Caryophanales bacterium, assembly GCA_029006735.1. GTDB lineage: Bacteria > Bacillota_I > Bacilli_A > RFN20 > CAG-449 > UBA3210. The sequence goes on along the minus strand of JAQXGN010000055.1, from coordinate 2,846 downwards.
AAAAATAATTATTAAAAAATCCGTTTTATCGCTTTAATAAAACGGAATTAAACTATTTATTTACTATAAAAAATTAACACATATATTATTGCTTGTATCATCTAAATAATCTTGCACAATGTAAATGATATTAGCAACTTCTTTTAAATAATCACTAGTAATCGCTGTAGCTTTAATGTTTATATAATCCTCTAAAAATTCTACATAAACATTTTGATATCCACTATTTTTAATTGTCATTTCTGTATTTTTTTCTAATTCATATTGTTTAGTGTATTGGGCAATATTTTGTAAAGCAACTGCTTTTTCTTCTCCTGAATAAGAAGATGACGCTAAGATAACATTTTGACTAGCAACATATTCCTTATATGCTTTATCTCTTTCTAAAGACAACATTTCATAATTCGAGTTTACTGCATCTTGAATTTCTAATGATACTAGATTCTCTTCTGCGTTAGTCTTTCCTTTTGTTGGCATTATCACATAATAGACCGAAAGTACTAAAACTAAACTAAAAAGTGATAAAAAGGCGACAAATTGACGATTCATAATAATTTCCTCCTATAAACATATATGATTTAAGGAGTTTAAATATAACAAAAAAGGAGCATTGCTGCTCCTAAATTATTAATTATGCTCTTGAATCGTAAGAACCATCAGATGTCATAACGATAATTTTTTCACCATTTTCAACAAATAATGGAACTCTAACTTTTAAACCAGTTTCAACGATTGCATCTTTCATTGCTTTGTTAACTGTATCACCACGAGTTGCAGGTTCACAATCTGTAATTAATAAGGTTACTTTTGCAGGTAATTCAACACCAATAATTTCCCCTTCATACATAGTCATAGTAACAACTGCTTCTGGTACTAAGAAATTCATTTCCCATTCTAATCTATCATGTGGGACAGATACTTGATCAAATGTTTCTTGATCCATAAAGACTAAACCCATTCCATCATCATATAAATATTGCATTTGTTTTTTATCTAAGTGTAAAATTTCAATTTTATCACCGCCAATGAAAGATAATTCTAAAACGTTACCTGTTTTAACATTTCTTGCTTTGATTTTAACTTTCATCTTTGCCATTGCAGTTTTATTTAAATCAATATTTAAGCATGTATAGATTTGGCCTTCGTGTAAGAATGCATTACCTGGTCTTACTTCTGTACAATTTACCATTTTTTTAATTCCTCCGTATTTGACTTATGTATTTTACTACATTTGTATTAAAAATTGAATAGAAAAATATATAAGTAGTTAAAATTATTATAAATAGTAAGCTAAAATAACTCGAAATATGGGCAAAATCGATAACAAATGTATATCCAATAATAAAATAGATATATACGATAAAGATTGTTATACTGATAGAAATAACATTTATTAATGAATAATATTTAGAAATAAAGCGATAAAATATGATACAGATTAAGTATAAGACTAAACTTAAAAATACTATTTTAAAAAGAAGATTAATCAAATAATTATTTATAAAACTTAAATAAAAAGAATTATAAAGAGTAAAATTGACTAAATATAAAAAATCGAAAGATAGATAAAATACCACACTAGAATATATCGATATAGACAATAACTCTAATTTAAAATCATCATTCATCGATATTAGTGTTTACTTAATGTAAATATATATTCACTTTTTTTAGTTTTGCAAAAGATAATTGTTCTCCATGGCCAAAATAACATTCCATATCCGAAGGAAATTCCATACTTTTTATCTTTTCTAAAGACAATCTTTGTTTCACTTCTGATCCAGAAGGTAAATCTGTTCTTCCAAGAGAGTTACCAATAATTGTATCTCCGAAAAAAATGACATTCTCTTCTTTAAAATAATAAAGAACACTTCCATGAGTATGTCCTGGAGTAAAAATCACTTCAAATTCGTAATTATTTAATTTAGTTTTTCCCTCTTGTAAAGGAATTAAATCAAACGTTGGTACATAATTATGATAATAGACGGAACAAGATTTTTTAGGATTAGTAAAAATATCAAATTCATCTTTAAATGCAAAGATTGGAACATTAGGATATAGTGCATGAAATTCATTTACACCAGAAATATGATCATAATGACCATGAGTTAATAAAACAAAATCTATTTTCCCAATTAGTTTAATATAATCATTAATTTTATTATCAAAATATCCTAAATCGACGATAAAATTCCCTTTAGATGAACTACAAATATAGACATTACAAGAAAATCGTTCTTTACAAACAAACTTTTTAACAACCATATTTCTCCTTATACGAAAAAAAGAGCCTAAGCTCTATTTCTTTTCTTTATGAACAGTCATCTTATCGCATTTTTTGCAATATTTTTTGATTTCAAATTTTTCTGGATGACTTCTTTTATTTTTTGTACCGATGTAATTTTCGTTTCCGCATTCTGTACATTTTAAAATAATATCTTCACGTGGCATAAATACACCTCCAATTTCACGTTGTTATATTATCATAGAAATGATTAAAATACTACTTTTATTTATTATTTTTTTAAAAAAAATACAAAATATTTTGACTTTACAATGTGAATTTTACTTTAACACGAATCAATAATTCATTTAAATAACAAATATATGAAAATATTAACTCACATTTATTTAATAAAGATAATAATAAACATACTATTAATAATGAAAATAAGTGTTTTTTCCTTAATTCATGATATAATTTTTTAAAGGAGAAAATCTAAAATGAGAAACGATACATATGTTGTAAATATAGGTAAAATTAAAATTGGTGGAGATAATCCAATCGCTATTCAATCAATGTGTAATATTAAAACCTCAAAAGTAGATGAAGTAGTCAAACAAAT